>CAMDQV010000015.1 GCA_945906015.1 Pedobacter schmidteae
GACATTGTTTTAATTTTAAATATATAATTCGCAAATGTACATAATTACATTGAAAACAAAAATAATTTAATGAAGTCAAAAATATATTAAATCAAACTTAAAATAAGTGCCTCAATTACTTATTATGTAGTTATAGCTTTATTAATTTCCTTAATTTCTTTTTGTTATTTATTTTACGATAGAGGTAATTGGATGATTGATCTAGTTTTTTAGATATAGATGTATTACTATTTATGCTTGATTTTATAATACTATGAATAATTTTGTCTTATAATTAATATTATGTTAAATAGATATGTATATTTTAATTTATCTCAAAATATTATACAGAAAAAAGGCTAAACAGGTATACCCTATTTAGCCTTTCAATAAAAAGATTATCCACGACTATTTTAATGCTTCAATCTTAGCAGTTAACTCATCTACCTTAGCCTGATTCTTTTTAATGATATAATAAGTTTTTAGATTATCAAGTGCAATACGTGATTTTGGATCTAAAACTGATGCTTTCTCTAGATAAGGCAATGCTTTCTCAAATTCAATACTAGCACTCTTAATCATAATATCATATTCCTTTTGCTGATTTTGAGGCAATTTATTTGCATCATTGAACTGAACTATACCTTTATTCAACAATACTCCACCCACATTGATATAGGCATCTCCAAAGTTAGGATCTACCTGAATAGCTTGAAGATATGATTCTTCAGCTTTAAGATTTTCGCCTAAAGTACTATAAGCTATACCCAAATAATAAGGATAAAGTTTATTAGTAGGATTCTTTTTAGCCTGATCAGTAATTTTAGTAATAACTTCTTTTTGCTTACCTGACATTAAACTAAGTTCAATTTCTTGGGTAGCTAATTGGCTATCATTGTATTTTGCAGCACCTTCAGCAGCGATACTAATTGCTTTAGCCGTATCACCTTCCATAGTATATAATCTGGAGAGATCAAGATAAATTTGAATATTAGCAGAAAAATTGGTTTTAATTAAACTCTCATACTGTTGAATTCCTCCTTTATAGTTTTTAGCATTTATAGCAGACAAACCAGCATAATAAGTAATGGTAGTATCACCTGGACGGAAGGCTAAAGCATTAGTAAATGAAGAATAAGCATCTGCAAAATTATTAGTCTGATAGGCCTTTACACCTTGATTTAATTCATATTGGCTAAATAGTGTGCCATTCGCATTATCAAGATTAGCTTTGTTTTCACCTGCTTTATCTAATTCTACAGCCTTTTTATGAGCTAACTTAGCTTCTTCAATCAATGGCTTTGAAGTTGCTGGAACGGTATCCATTAATGCCATTTCACCATAAATAAGAGCTTTATAAGTCCATGCTCCTGGATCTGCAATAGTTTTTGCATGTACTACTGCCTTATCTATCGAGGTTTTTGCCGTTTTCAGATTAGGAATTGCTAACAAGAGCGAGTTCGCATCCTTTAATCCAAGAAATTGTTCATAATTACTTTTAGCGCTCGCCACTTCTCCCTTTTGAGCAAAAGTTATTAAGGAAGATGCTGAAAATACAGCTGCTAAAATGAAAGATTTAATTTTCATGTTATTCTAATTTAATTTGAGTTGGTTTATTCTGTTATTGATTTTTTGCAATTCTGTTATTTCTCCGGTATGCTTATAAAGTAATGATAAAGAAGTTAGTGATTTTAATTCATATGGATCAATTTCATTTGCTTTGGTCAGGTAATATTTTGCAACATACATTATTCCACTTTGCTTCTTATCTTTCAAATATGAATTTAAATAAAGTAATCCTAGCGCATAATTTGCTTCATAATTGTTCGGATTAATATTAATAATGAATTTATAATATTCTTCTGCTTTGATAATATTACCTGACATCTCATAAGAAAACCCTGCCAAATAATTCAAATTAATATTATTTTCATCTAATTTAAGCGCTTGACTCGTAAATTTTACAATTTCAGCATATTCACTCCTATTCAACAGAATATTTAAAAGTTTAAATAAAATATCTCTGTTATT
Source organism: Pedobacter schmidteae (assembly GCA_945906015.1). GTDB lineage: Bacteria > Bacteroidota > Bacteroidia > Sphingobacteriales > Sphingobacteriaceae > Daejeonella > Daejeonella schmidteae_A. Next base: position 2,011 of record CAMDQV010000015.1, read on the forward strand.
TGGAAAGGCATTGCTACCTGCACTTAAAATCCGAACTGTATTAGTTTCATCATTTAATGATTCATACAGATTTGCTGCAACCATAAAATATTCTGGCCTTGGTCTACTTACAATTAATTTTTCATAATAACCTATTGATCTTTGAAAATAACCTAGTTCCTGACAAAGCAGAGCCAAATTGTGAGTTATAGAAATAGTTGTATTATCAATCGAATCAAGAATACTGAAGTACTTTAACGCATCCGTATATTTCCGGTTTTTGAATGAATTATTGGCTCTGAATAAATAAGCTTGTTTTAGCTGAGCTTCGATATAGGTAATACGATCACGGGAATCCTTTTCAAATTTAGTTCCATATACAAATTTCATTGAATACAAAACCTCTTCAACCGGGTCTTTCTGATAAGTATACTTAAGCGTTGAATCTACCCTTGCAAGTGTAGAATAAACAAGACTTCTAATCAGATTATTTCTAAATGCAATTGAATCTGCCTTGGTTTTATAACCATTATCAATTAGTTTCCTGGCATCTTCAAGCTTTTTAATATCCTTGCTTGATGAATATTGAGCAAAACTATTCATGGCCTCTTTAGTAATAAGAGTCTGTGACCATGCTGGTGTATGGGACAAAAAGAAACTACTTATAAAAAGTATGAATACCTTATTCATAATAAATTATTCAGTTTCAGGAGTCTGATCTTCAGTTTCAGTACCTTCTACAGCACCATCTTCAGTTATTTCCTCGTCTTCATCTTCGTGCTCAACTTTAGCAATAGATGCGATAGAATCATCTCCTTTTAAAGTAATAAGCCTCACACCCTGAGTTGCTCTTCCCATTACTCGAAGATCACTCACTCCTATTCTGATCACAATACCTGATTTATTAATGATCATAAGATCATCATTATCGGTTACATCCTTTATAGCAACAAGCTCACCGGTTTTATCAGTTACATTAATGGTTTTTACTCCTTTACCGCCCCTGTTAGTAACACGATAATCTTCGATATCAGTACGCTTACCATAACCATTCTCTGACACTACCAGAACGGTAACATCTGGATTATTGATAGCGATCATTCCAACTACTTCATCTTTTTCATTAGCTAATGTTACACCACGAACACCAGTTGCTGTCCGTCCCATTGGCCTTACTGTTGACTCATTAAAGCGAATTGCCCTGCCAGAACGCAAAGCCATTACTATTTCACTCTGGCCATTGGTCATACAAGCTTCTAAAAGCTGGTCGCCTTCATTAATATTTATCGCGTTGATACCATTTGCTCTTGGTCGAGAATAAGCCTCCAATGAAGTCTTTTTAATAGTACCTTTTTTGGTACACATGATAATAAAGTTATTCTCAAGATATTCCTGATCTTTCAGGTTAACTACTTTAATATATGCCTTGATATTTTCTTCTTTAGGGATATTGATCACGTTTTGTATTGCACGCCCTTTGCTGGTTCTGGTTCCTTCAGGAATTTCGAACACTCTTAACCAGAAACATTTTCCTGTTTCAGTAAAGAAAAGCATATAATTATGATTAGTAGCAATAAGCATATGCTCTATAAAGTCCTTGTCTCTAGACTGAGAGCCCATAGAACCTTTTCCACCTCTGCCCTGCTTACGGTATTCAGTCAGAGCGGTACGTTTGATATATCCTTCATGAGAAATAGTAATTACAACCTCTTCATCAACAATAAAATCCTCCATACGCATATCTTCTGCAGAATGCGTAATAGATGTACGGCGTTCATCCCCAAATTTATCCCTTATTTCTGTGAGTTCATCCTTTATGATCTGCATGCGAAGCACTTCATCTGCAAGAATTGAATTCAAATAATCAATGGTCTTCATTAATTCAGCATATTCTTCTTTGATCTTATCACGCTCAAGTCCAGTTAAACGGCGTAATGTCATGTCCAGAATTGCTCTAGCCTGTAGGTCAGAAAGGCTGAAACTATCCATTAATCCAACGCGGGCATCTTCAGGACTATTTGAAGCACGAATTAATTTTATAACCTCATCCAAATGATCCAGAGCAATTAATAAACCTTCTAGGATATGTGCTCTTTTTTCTGCCTCAGAAAGATCAAACTTTGTTCTTCGTATAACTACTTCATGGCGATGATCAACAAAGTGTCTGATCAGATCCTTTAGATTTAACATCATCGGGCGACCATTCACCAGGGCAATATTATTTACACTAAATGAGGTTTGAAGTGCGGTATATTTAAAAAGGTTGTTTAAGACTACTGAGGCATTCGCATCACGTTTAATCTCGTAAACAATACGCATACCATCTCTATCTGACTCATCTCTTATCTCACTAATCCCTTCAATTTTTTTATCATTTACAAGACCTGCTGTTTGCTCGATCATATTAGCCTTGTTAACCTGATACGGAATTTCATTTACAATAATCCGTTCACGTTCTCCTTTATATAATTCGATTTCAGCTTTGGCACGCATAACAATTCTACCTCTACCTGTTTCAAATGCTTCCTGCACTCCAGTATATCCATAGATAATACCGCCAGTTGGAAAATCTGGCGCTTTTACATATTGCATCAGATCAGCTATTGTTACCTCATTATTTTCAATATAAGCAATGGTTGCATTGACCACTTCCGTCAAATTATGAGGTGGCATATTAGTAGCCATACCTACTGCAATACCAGAAGCTCCATTTACAAGTAAATTTGGAATTCTAGATGGCAATACGGTTGGTTCCTCAAGAGTATCGTCAAAGTTTAATTGAAAATCAACAGTTTCCTTATTGATATCAGCAAGCATTTCTTCAGCAATTTTTTTCAAACGAGCCTCAGTATAACGCATTGCTGCCGGTGAATCACCATCAATAGAACCAAAGTTTCCCTGCCCATCAACCATTGGATATCTTAAACTCCAATCCTGAGCCATACGAACCATGGCAAAATAAACTGAAGAGTCACCATGCGGATGATATTTACCTAATACATCACCAACTATACGGGCAGATTTTTTGTGAGGTTTGGTACTGGTCACGCCAAGATCTAGCATACCGTATAATACTCTCCTGTGTACAGGCTTAAGTCCATCACGTACATCAGGTAAAGCACGAGAAACAATTACAGACATCGAATAATCGATGTAAGCAGATTTCATTTCCTCTTCAATATTTATTGGAATTATCCTATCGTTCTGTGGTACTAGATTATCATTTTCTGTATCTTCAGCCATATTACACTTCAGTTCTGATTAATAATTTAAATTTTTAAACAAGTCAAATACTTGTAAAAAATAAATTCTATTTATTGATTACGAAGTTAATAATTTTCACGGTTTAAATGGGTTTTTTGGAAAAATAATCACATCTAAAACATGACAAAAAACCTATAGTAATGTCTCTAAAAAAATATTACAGAAAATGCAAAAAACATAGTGTAATTATTCATTAACAGCTCTTTTATAAACTTCAAGAGCTCTTTTTCTACCAAATTCATGATCAACTACAGGAAGCAAATAATCAACTCTAAAATCTTTGATCCAGGTTTTAATATATTTTAATTTAGGATCAAATTTGAGGGTTTGTGCAGTCGGATTAAAAATTCTAAAATAAGGTGCTGAATCACAACCGCTTCCGGCAGCCCATTGCCAATTTCCGTTATTGGATGAAAGTTCATAATCTAAAAGTTTTTGAGCAAAATAAGCTTCACCCCAGCGCCAGTCGATCAATAGATGCTTACATAGAAATCCAGCAGTAATCATTCGTACTCGATTGTGCATTAATCCAGTTTCATTTAACTGACGCATACCGGCATCAACTATAGGATAGCCCGTTTCACCCTTACACCAAGCCTCAAATTCCTTTTCGTTATTTCTCCACTGTATTTTATCGTATTTCTTTTTAAAACTTTCAGATACCACATTTGGAAAATGAAAAAGAATCATCATGAAAAACTCACGCCAAATTAATTCATTTAACCACTGCTCATTCCATTCTAAAGCTAGTTTAACAAGATGCCGGACACTTACAGTGCCAAACCGTAATTGAACACTAATTTGCGAGGTTCCTTCTACAGCTGGAAGATTACGGGTTTCTTGATAATTCCTGATCCTTTCTTCTGTTATAATAGGTTCTGGTAAATCTAGACTTGTATTTTCAAACCCTATTTGATTCAGTGAGGGAATTGAAAATTCCTTGTATTTATAAAATGATGAAAAATGTAATTCAGAAGGAAAATTGTTTGGAGTTAGCTGATAAAACTTCTCTTTCCATTTTCTTGAATAAGGTGTAAAAATAGTATAAGGCGTACCATCTGATTTCATTACTTCCGATTTCTCAAACATCACCTGATCCTTGAATGTCTTAAAAGTGATATTTTTAGATTCTAATTGAGTTTTTATTGTCAAATCGCGATTGATGGCATATGGTTCATAATCATGATTTACATAAACCTCCCTAACTGAATACTCCTCAATGAGTTTATCAAATGCCATTTCGACCTTTTCATGAAGTACATAAATCGATGAACCATTTTGCTTTAAGACGTTATTTAATTGTTCTAAAGTTTGACGTATAAATTCAACTCTTTTGTCTTTTTTATCGGAAAGTTTATCGAGAATATCGGGGTCAAATATGAAGATCGGAAGAACTGGGTATTTACCCGTTAAGGCATTAAATAAGGCATTGTTATCAAACAATCTTAAATCACGTCTAAACCAGAATATGCAAACTTCTTTTTTCATTAATTATAAAGATAAGGGTAGAATTAATGTGAATAGATCTCTTTTAGAGCTTCATTGAGTCCGGCATACCTAAACTTAAAGCCAGAATTAATTAGCTTTTGAGATGTGGTATGGTTGCTTATTAATATGACATCACTCATTTCACCCAATACTGCCTTCAATATAAATTCAGGAACTTTTATAGGCCAAACAGGACGAAAAAGAGTTTTTGCTAAAATCTTTGTAAATTCAAGATTAGTTACTGGAATTGGGCTGCAGGCATTGTAAGTACCAACCAGTTCTGAATTTTCGATTGCTTTTTCAAATACAGCAAGGAGGTCTGTAACATGAATCCATGGCATCCATTGTTTTCCAGAGCCTAGTGGTGCTCCTAAAAACAAACTTACAGGTGTTTCAAGTTTAGCTAATGCCCCGCCTTGCTTTGAAAGAACCAAACCAATTCTAAACTTTACTAATCTAACTCCAAATTTAAGTCCCTCATCAACGGCTTTCTCCCACTGTTGACAGCATTCAGCAAGAAAACCAGTTCCATTAGTGCTATTTTCGTTTAATATCTCATCTGCGCGATCTCCGTAAAAACCTACTGCTGATGCAGATATAATTGTTTTAACAGGAGCTTTAGTCTCCTCTATTGCCTTATACAATAATCTTGTTGATAAAACTCTGCTATCAATTATTAGCTGCTTTCGACTTTTTGTCCATCTTGCATCTGCTATTCCCGCTCCAGCTAAATGGATGATCGTATCTACATCTTTTAATGCGTTATTATCAATAGTTTGCTCTTCCGTATTCCATTTAAATGCCTTTACACCCTTTAATTTGTCTGGATTTCTAGAAAGAACAGAAACAAAATATCCTTTATCCTGAAGATTTTTGATCAGTTTTGCCCCAATTAAGCCACTTGCACCGGTTATCAAAATGTTTTTCTTTGGGGTTTGATCAGGGGGATTCATGAATTATAATAAGATTAGTTCAATTAAATTTAAAAATTATAAGTCAGGCTTAAACTGCAGCCTTAAGGAAAATTCTATTTAGTGCCTGCTCTCTGAATTTAAATATACTTTCAACCTTCTTTTTAACAAAAACAGCATGAGCAATATCTCCAAGAATTCCGAGTGGAAGCTCGTATTTAACTTCATCTTTTATAAGAACACCATTATCCATTTGGATAAACGAATGTGTGTGCTCCCAAATCTTATACGGTCCTTTTAATTGTCGGTCGGAAAAGAAATTAGGTTTATTTACCTTAAATATTTCTGTTTGCCACGGTAGTGGAATTCCCATAATTGGTTTAACACTATAATCTATTAACATCCCTTCAAAAACCTCCTGATCACCGAGATCTGTAAGTATTTTAAAACTCATTTCAGGAGGCGTAATTTTTGATAGATTCTTAGCTGAAGAGAAAAAATCCCAAGCCTGTTCAATACTGATAGGTAATAAATGCTCGGTATTATAGTGATAAATCATTGATGTTATTTAGATGGTATATTTTCTTTTAATTTTGCCATGCAGATCTTAAGCCATGGTGTGTATAATTCAGAATTCAAACCAATTTCTATTTCAAGGTCAGGTATACTGATATATTTCCATTCCTGAACTTCGTTTAGATTAATTTCAGGTTCCTGGTCTGTTTGACCAATAAAAACATGGTCATATTCGTGCTCGGTTAATCCATTTAAGAATTTATATTGATATAGAAAACTGAAGCTGAATTTCAGTTCAGCTCTCATTCCCATTTCTTCATACAATCTGCGATTACAGGCATCCAATGTACTTTCTCCGGGTCTGGGATGGCTGCAACAGGTATTTGTCCATAATCCTGGAGAATGATATTTACCAGTAGCTCTTTGCTGAAGAAGAAGTTCTGATTGGGAATTAAAAATAAATATGGAGAACGCTCGATGAAGCAAGCCTTCGAGATGAACAGATAACTTATCCTGCACTCCTATTTGAATATCTTGTTCATTAACCAGAATAAGTGTTTCATTTTGCCCATCAATCAAATGCTTTTTCATTCTATTTTGAATGTTTTAACAGGAATTCAATAATTATTTTTTTTAATTCCTGATCCTTCAATTTTGGTAAAGATTGGGAAATGAATGTTCTATCAAGATTTTTATCACTCTTGTAATTTAGAAATCCCGGAACATTTGTTTGAATGGTGTACCTTAAAAACCGGAGTTCCACATTCGTGTGATCTGCCTTAATTGCACTTTCAAGCATTAGCTTCCCTTTTTTAAAATACGATAATTTACTAAAAGGGTTAAAGGCATGTTTAGCCATTAACATAGTCGCTCCCCCCCTATATCCAAATAACAATGGATTATTAGTTTCATTAAACGGTTCCAGCAAACCAATCATCTTAGTGCAGGCTTGTTCATTTGATGTGGCATTATGAAGCATGATTCTGACCTCCTTAATTGCTGGCACATTAGCAAATGTTGTAGTGCTGCAAAAAAAGAGCAAGAAACATAGGCTATTTTTCATACCCAATTCATTTTATTTTGGACCATGCAATTGATCATCAACCCGAATTTTCTTCCATTATTAATTCTGACTCTTTCAGTCAGTACACGTTTAGCTGGAAGTTTTTTGATTTTATCAAATAGAGATTTATAATATACGTAAGCCAGATAAACTCCCCCTTTAGAGGATGAAGGAAGCATCTTTATACCCTTTAAAGCTATTTCGAAATCATCTTCAATTTCTTTTTCAATTTCAGCTTTTACCTCACTATTAAAATCAGATATATCAACGTTTGGAAAATAACTTCGTCCTAATATGTGATAATCATCTTTTAAGTCTCTCAGGAAATTTACTTTTTGAAATGCTGCGCCCAATTTCATGGCATAAGGTTTCATTTTCTGAAATTCGTCAAGGTTTCCTTCTGTGAATACATGTAAACACATAAGTCCTACAACCTCTGCTGAACCTAGTATGTATTGTTCATACTTTTCAGGAGTATAATCTACCTTCTCAAGATCCATTTCCATGCTGTACATAAAGGTTTCAACCAAATCTGTACTAATATTGTATTGATGCACTGCTTGTTGAAATGAATTTAAAATTGGATTAAGAGAAATTTTACTCTCAATGGCAGCAAATGTCTCCTCCTTAAATTTTGCAAGTAAAAATTTCTTGTCGAATCCTTCAAAACTATCTACAATTTCATCTGCAAGGCGAACAAATCCATAAATAGAATATACTGAATTTCTTAAGCGATTACTTAAAAAATAAATACCCATTGAAAAACTGGTACTATAAGCACGGGTAGTCATTTTACTAATTTCTACCGAAAGATTATCATATAGTAATTTCATTTCTCTAAGATTTTAAATATTTCATTAATTGACCGGCGGCAACTTTTCCTGAAATAATGGCAGGAGGAACACCAGGACCAGGCACAGTTAACTGGCCAGTATAAAACATATTTTTAATATTTTTATTTCTAATGCTTGGTTTTAGGTTAGCTGTTTGCATTAACGTGTTTGCAAGGCCGTAGGCATTTCCTTTAAATGAATTATAATCACTCACAAAATCCTGTACACAGTAAGATTTTTTATAATCAATATGATCCGTAATATCTAGCTGAATGTGTTTTCCTAGACGATTGACCATGATTTTAAAGTATTTCTCTCTTAATTCTTCTGTATCCTTTAAACCAGGTGCTAAGGGCATCAGGAAAAATAGATTTTCATGACCCTCAGGTGCTACAGAATTATCCGATTGAGAGGGACAACAAACATAAAATAATGGCTTAGTTGGCCATTTTGGATCTTTATAAATCTCAATGGAGTGTAGTTCCAAATCCTCATCAAAAAAGAGTGTATGATGCTGAAGATGTTTGATTTTGGTATTTAATCCAATATAAAATATCAAGGAAGAAGGTGCAAAGGTTTTTTTATCCCAATAACTCTCTTTATAGTTGCGATGAGACTCAGGAAGTAACTTACTCTCAACATGATGATAGTCTGCAGAGGCAATAATAGCATCACATTCTATTTTTTCTCCATTAACCATAATACTATTCATTTTGTTACCCTGAACAAGAATTTGTTCTACAGGCGAATTAAAATGAAATTTAACTCCATTTCTTTTTCCAACCTCCATCATCGCATTGATTACTTCAGCAAAACCACCTTCGGGGTACCAAGTACCTAGCTTTAAGCCAGCATAATTCATTAGGCTGTAAAGTGCTGGTGTATCCTGTGGCATTGCCCCAAGAAATAAAACAGGGAATTCCATCAAAGAAATCAATTTTGGATTGGAGAAAAATTTCCTGACATGTTTACGGAATGAACTGAATACCTGCAAACGGAATGTTCCTTTAATAAGTTCTAAATCCGCAAATTCTAATAAAGAAAGACCAGGATTATAAACCAGGTTTCCCATCCCTGTTTCATATTTATACTGTGCCTCTTCCATAAATTTATCAAGCTGGGCAGCACCTCCCTTTTCTATAGATTCAAACATTCTTGACAGATCAGAATATTTTTCAGGTACACTCATTATTTCTCCCAGTGGAAATACAACATCAAAAGAGGGATTTAATAATTTTAATTTATAAAAATCTGAAACCTTATAATTAAAGTCAGAAAAGAATTTTTCAAAAACATCGGGCATCCAATACCAACTTGGCCCCATGTCAAATAAATAGTTGTTTACCTTTAATTGACGTGCTCTCCCTCCGGCTGTTGCGTTTTTTTCGAATACATGAACTTCATGCCCTGCAGCCGAAAGATATGCAGCAGCACTCAATCCAGAAAATCCTGAACCAATAACAATTACCTTAGACATTATATGGTATTGTGAGTGTTTAATTTTGTGCTTGATTTTAGAATAGCTGTAAGGCTTTCAACAGATTGAAGGTATTCTGTATTGACATTTAAATTAATCTGTTCAATTAATTTATTATTCCCAGCCAAATAAATTTTAGTGCCATTAAAAGAGGATACAAGCTTATCTAAGCTTTTTTGTATTTGTTCTGGCAAGTCATAATGAACTAAAAATAGTAACAGGTATTCAGGTTTAATTTGATCAATTACAGGAATAACAGAATCTATTGAAAGATTACTACCCAGATAAATCACTTTTTTTCCAAAAAGTCGAATGACTAATTGAGCATAAATTAAACCTATCTCATGAAACTCATTTTCAGGTAAAAATAATACCCAGCTTTCAGATGAAGGATCAGGTGCATCTAATGAGTTTAATAAAGCCAGAAGCTTTTGCCGTATCAGGTTACTTATAAAATGTTCATGTGCATTTGGTAAACTATCTGTGGCCCATAGGAGTCCTATACGCTCCATCATTGGATATATAACTTTAAAATAAGCATTTTTGATGCCTAACTTTGAAACACAATCAGAAAAAATAAGTTCAAAATAATTGGTATCATAGTTAATACCTGCAGCAATTAATTGAGAAACAAAATAGTTAGTCGAATCACTAAATTTAGAAGTAGTTAAATCAGAAACCTTTGAATATAGAACTTCATCAGGCAATGAACACAATAAGGATACCTTATGGCCATTCTCCAATAAAGTAACAATATTTAGCAGTCTCCTTAGCTGAGTACCGTCATAATACCTGGTATTCCCTTCAGAACGATTTGGCTTTAATCCATTATACCTTTGCTCCCAGATCCGAATGGTGTGTGATTTAATTCCTGAGAATTGGGAAAGTTGAGATATCGAAAAGGTATTCATCGTTTAAATTTATGAAAAAAAATATATACAAGAGTATTTACCTATTATTTTTTACAATTAGATGTAAATTGATTCAATTTTAACGAAAATTGTTTAAGAAAAAAAAGAACATAAACCGAAAAATATAAAAAGCAGAACTATAATTGCACCTTTTTCCAATATTCTTCTACGATCATACCATTAGGTAGCACACCCTTAATCGTTAACCTATTCTGATCGATTACATAATTATAAATGATTAACTGATCAGTGTTTTGAGAAGGTCTGCTACTAAATTTACTGGTAATCATTAAGGTATCACTTTTTATTACATAGATACCAGAACTATACAATTCAGGTTTGGCTGATCCTTCGATTAAAAATGCCTCAAAAGTATTTCCACTATATGTTCTTTGCATTTGAAAATCAGGTGATACCTTTTGTTCTCTTCCATTATATAAACCACCATCATATTGCCAAGTTCCAATAATTGGATTCTTAGAACAGGATGAGGTTAAGATTATATACAATAAGATAAACGGTACTTTGTATATATTTTTCATTTGATTGAGTTTAGATCCAGTTAATTCCCTTTTTTAAAAGCCCAAGTGTTTTTTCTTCTTCTGAACCTGGTTTTGCATTAAAATTATATACCCAATTGGCTTGAGGTGGTAAACTCATCAGGATAGATTCAATCCTTCCATTGGTGTCAAGTCCGAATTTAGTTCCTGAATCATACACCAGATTGAATTCCGCATAACGACTCCTACGCTGATATTGCCAAAGTTTTTCATCTTCCTTGACTAATTTTTCTTTATTTCTATTAATTAGTTCGATATAAACTGGTAAAAAGGTTCTACCAACCGCTTTTGAAAATTCAAAAATATCTGACCATTCAAGTCCGGTGGATTGCGGATTTAACCGATCATAAAATATTCCACCAATACCTCTGGTTTCCTGTCGATGTTTAATAAAAAAATAATCATCTGCCCAATTCTTAAATTTAAAATAGAAATCTGAATGAAATTTATCGCAGGTATGTTTGAGTGAACGATGAAAGAATCGAGCATCATCTTCTATAACAAAATGTGGGCTAAGATCTATACCACCACCAAACCAACGCATTTCCTTTCCGGATTCACCTAACATTTCAAAATACCTTATATTCATATGAATAATGGGTATCCATGGGTTATTTGGATGAATTACAATAGAAACCCCAGTAGCAAAAAAATCATCATCACTTACGCCAAATGCTTTTTTTATACTATCAGGTAGTTTTCCATGAACAGCTGAAAAATTTACTCCTGCCTTTTCAAGCACATTTCCATTCTGGATAATCTGTGTGCGACCACCTCCTCCACCATCTCTATTCCAAATTTCTTCCTGAAATTTACCTTCGCCATCTGCTAATTCCAAACCAGCACATATTTCATTCTGAATCTGCTGATAGTGTTCAGCTATTTGCTCCTTAGTAATCATGGGTCAAAAGTGAGGTTTTTAGGCAATAACACGAATTAATTCTCAATATTCCCATTTTAACCGATTAGCTTATTTCAAGGTAATCAAGATCTTTACCAAAAGTTTCTTTAAGCTGATAAAGAGCAATAAGTGCAATAATCAGTGAAACAAACCCCACCACTAAAGCACTATTGATAATTCCAATGCTACCCTTTAATGTAGTAAATGATAAAGTTGCGAGCACTAAAGAACCTCTAACAAAATTTGGAACTGTTGTAGTTACGGTTGCTCTTAAATTTGTTCCAAACTGCTCTGAAGCAATCGTAACAAAAGTTGCCCAATATCCTGAAGAGAATCCCAGGAATAAGGTTAGCCATATAAATTGTTGGGATGACATTCCTTCAGCATTAAGAAATACAACAATACTCACTCCAGTAAGAAGCAGGAAAATTAGCATAACTTTTTTCCGTGAACGCCACATCTGACTCATAAAACCTGCTAAAATATCACCCATAGCAATACCTATGTAACAGTACATAATACCTGTACCTGCAGAAAGAGGGTCTATTGAATTTAACTCCTTACCAAATTCAGGTGAGAATGTAACCAATACACCAACAACAAACCACAATGGAATGCCAATTAAAATACAGCTAAGATATTTTCTAAATTTTTTACCATCCGAAAACAACATAAATATATTACCACGACTTACTCCATCACTTTTCTGATTTTTGAACATACCTGATTCAACCAATCCAACTCGCATCACTAAAAGAAGTAATCCCATTACACCACCTATGATATAGGATATTTCCCAGGTATAATTTTGACCAATTATGGCAGCTGCCACTGCTCCCATTAATCCAACACCGGCAACAATCATAGTTCCATAACCACGATTTTCTTTACTCATAGTTTCAGTAACTAGTGTTATACCAGCACCTAGCTCTCCTGCAAGCCCTATTCCTGCAATAAAACGAATAACTGCATAAGCAGGTATAGAAGTCACGAAACCATTCGCAAGATTTGCTATAGAATAGAGTAATATAGAACCAAAAAGAACGCTTATACGTCCTTTTTTATCACCTAGCACTCCCCATAAGATACCGCCTAGTAGCATTCCAAACATCTGACTATTAATCAACATAGTACCAACATCAAGTAAATCACTGTCTGGAACACCTAAGCCTTTCAGACTTTTTATTCGAATAACCGAAAAGAGGATTAAATCGTATATATCTACAAAATACCCTAAAGCGGCAACCAGAATAATTAATTTTACATTTTTTTTATTTGCGGCAATCTGATCCATATCAATTATTTAAGTGTACAATCTACAAAAAAAATGAAAAACAAAAATAAAGGAAAGAAAGTTGATTCATCTTGTATAAATAAATGATAGTTTTAAAATCCAAGGCATTTTCCTGATATTTACAGAGATGATTTTATCAGAAAATATGCTTAAATGGGTCATGCGATTTTACCCTCCCCTGTTTTTTCAACGGATTTGGGTTAAAAAGTTTGACAAGAATTTTTCCGGTGTACACGTAAAAATTTTCAAAAGCTTTCTAAACATCAATTATAACAATTCTATATTCGGTGGTACCATTTTTAGTGGTTCAGATCCATTCTATGCCATTCTTTTCGACCAAATCTTACAAAGAAAAAACATCAAATGTCGTGTTTGGCTTAAAAGTGCACGAATCAATTATTTAAAACCCGGAAGAACAAGTTTAGTATTTAGTATTACGCTAACTGAGGCAGAAATTTTGGAAGCAGAGACCGCATTAAGAACGGTTGGCAAATTTATAAAAGCCTATCCAATAAATATGTTCAACTCAAAAGGTGAACTTTGTGCTACTGTGATCAATGAAGTATATGTTCGAAACCTGTTTAAAGATGAAGAACATACTATTGCTTATTAAAAATTGATTAGAATGAATATCAGAAAGCTAATTCTGGAAGGTGAAGGTGTTACTCAGGATTTCAAAAAAAGGATAGCCAGCTGTGAAAAAATCGCTAAAACCATGGTTTCTTTTGCTAATAATAAGGGAGGTCGTTTATTGGTAGGTATTTCTGATGATGGAACAATAAGCGGACTTAAATCAGAAGATGAAGAGAAATACATGATCACCCGTGCGGCTCATTTTTTTTGTAAGCCGGCACTAGAACCTGTATTTGAAGAAATTTATATTGATGATAAGGTTATTCTAGTTGTAGAAATCAAAAAAAGCGAAATAAAACCTCATTATGCATTGGGTGAAGATAAAAAATGGTGGGTATATATTCGAATCAATGATAAAAGTGTTCTTGCAAGTAAGATTGTTGTTGATGTCCTAAAAAGGGAAAACAATGAACATGGTATATTTTTAGAATATTCCTCAAAAGAAAAAGCATTGTTAGAATACCTAGACAAAAATGAACGTATTACCTCCAAGGAATACAGCCTCATGTTAAACTTATCAAGACGAACTACCTACCGTATTCTGATTAATCTGGTGCTATCCGGTGTTATTAGGTTGCATACCACTGAAAAGGAAGAATATTATACCGCTTCCTGATTTATT
>CAMDQV010000016.1 GCA_945906015.1 Pedobacter schmidteae
TCGGAATTATATTTTTTTCATTTCATTCAGATTTTATAAAGCTCTAAAAATGACAGGTTGAGTTTCAAAAAGCGGAACAGGCTTTTTGCTACCAATAATTGATTATTATTATAGAATGAAAAACATTCTATATAACTTTTTCAGAAATGCACTTCTGATTTTATTTATAAACAGCTTGGTCGATGCTGCTTTAGCGCAAACCACTGCATTAACTATTGATGCATCTAAGTACAGTACGCTACAGCAGGCTGTGGATGCTCTCCCGGCTAGTGGCGGCATTATCAATATTCCTCCGGGTAATTTTGAGATCACAAAGCCAATCTTGATTAAGACAGAGAATACCCGCCTGCAGGGATCAGGTGGTTCAACTCATCTGATCAATAAAAATACTGCTGGTGAGCCGGCAATTATTGTTAGCTCGGGCAAGGATCAATTGTTCAGACTTGAGTTAAGTGGTTTTCGCATAAGCGGTAACCCTAAGAGCGGTGATGGTATTTACATGGAACAGATACAAGAGTTAATGATCACTGATATGACGATTGATCATAACGGGGGCCATGGAATTAACATGAAGGATTGCACTGAAAACCCAAGGATTGCAAATTGTAACCTAAACTATAATTCAAAAGCAGGAGTAAACATTGACGGTGGGCACGATATCGTTGTAAGTGGAAATCAGTTTGAAGAGAACCAGGATGCCCTTCGGATTAAGGATGGCTTTAACCTGACCATGACAGGTAATAATATTGATGACCATCTGCGACATGGAATTGTAGTAGAGAATACTTATGGCTCAATTATTTCAAGTAATATGATCGAGGAGTGCCAGGGGACAGCGATTGTCCTAACGGCACCCGCTTCTCCTGCCAATCGTTTTTGTTATGGCATTACTATTAGTGCTAATGTTATTGCGCATCATTTAGGTGGCGGCATAGAGTTGAATAATGCCTGGGGGTGTGCGGTCTCGGCAAATACCTTTACTCTGGTTCATAACTTTTCTATTCTAGTCGGGCCTGATACCGGTGGCATTACAATAAGTGGAAATAACTTTAGCAATAGTCGTGGTAAGCTGGGCGCCCGTAATGAGAAGAACCCCTTTACATGGGATGTTGGTTCCGGTGTAATTTTAAAGAGTGCTACTGATATCACGATCTCGGGCAATTTCTTCGGCAAACTTACAACTGAGGCCGTTAAAGCCGACGAAAACTGCAGCGGCATCCTTGTTTCGGGAAATATGATGACCGAGCTGAACCAGGGTGCTCAGAATGGTAATAAAGCGATTGATTTAGGAGGGGCAAAGGATGTTTTGGTCAAAGATAATTTGATTAGGAAGTAAGTTCAAGAGACAGGTTATTTGGTTTTAGAAGGTAAAGTCTTAAATTAATTTAAGGAGTCAGAAGACTCCTTACCATTGGATAATCCTTAGAGGCGCTTCGCTAAACTCTACGGACAGGAAGTTTTTAACTTCTAACCGTCATTCTACCAGCTTGTATTTCTATTTATCATCGTAATGCCCGGCAGCAGTGATTACTATAACGGTCACAGTCTCATCCTTGATTTGGTAGACAAGCCGATGTTTTTGGCTTATCCGTCTGGAATATAAGCCAGCCAGATCGTATTTTTTGATTTCGGGTTTACCTGTTCCTGTTCTAGGATGTTCCATCAATTCTAAGAGCAGTTTCTGCACTTTCTTAAAGGCTGAAGGCTCAGAGCGTTTCAGCAATTTAAGGTCATCAATTGCCTGTTCAGTAAATTCCAGCGTGTACATCAAAGTGCATCAAGGAACTGCTCAAGGGCAGGTTTTCCGCTTACACGGGTTACTTTACCTTCTTCAGCATCTTTTAGCGCTTTACGGATTTTTTCAAGAAGCTGAGGACTAAAATACAAGTCATCTTTAAGTACCGGTGTTATAGAATAAGCCTTGTTCTTCCCTCTCTGGATGATGATCTGCTCACCATTGTCTGCCAGATTCATATATTCCGCCTGCTTTTCTCTAAACTCTCTGCTGCTTATAATTACCATGATTTAAATTTATGTACCAATATGGTACAAATATAATGCTAATTTCTTCTTATTTCAAAAAAGGATTATGGGAGGAGTACAAATTGGACCGTTACAAGGTTTTAAATGGTTGGGCCTTATATTATTCGAGGAGTAAGAAGACTCCTCAGCATTAGATAATCCGTAGTCACGCTTTGTTTAACACTACGTATAGCAGGGTAAATTCTGAACAAATTCATAGCTTAAATCCTGTAAAATTATTAAAATTTTATTTATGTTTACATCCCGCATTGTAGATCGATTTATCATAAACGTTTATACAAAATGCCCAGCTGGCGGAACTGGTAGACGCGTCGGTCTCAAACACCGATAGGAAACTGTGCCGGTTCGATTCCGGCGCTGGGTACGAAGCCTGATACGAAAGTGTCGGGCTTTTTGTTTAGGTAGATACAGAGTCTGTGTATGTTTCGTTTGGGTCTAGCCATCACAACTACAACACAGAAAATTTAGGATATATACAGTTAATGGAAATTTAACGGTATAACTTTAACCATCATTAAAGAAGTCAGGAGACTCCCAATCATTCCAAAATCCGTATAGCCGCTTCGCTAAACAACGGACAGTTGTGGCCAATGGTCCTGTTGCCGGGCAGTCCGTTCCAATGAAAAACAGCCCCGGGTAAAATAAACCTTGCCTTAGGAAGTATCTTCCGGCTATTCATAATTTAAATCAGAACGCAATTTCTTGCCGGAAATACTCCTTAGGAAAGGGCTGAAACAGCCTATAAAACACAGGTATTGATTTCCAAAATCAAATCATGATGGCTCTAAAGCATTATCTGACCAAGTATAACCGTATTTTTTACCTTGTCTTGTATCGAACTAAGGATTATTTACCAGATTCAAACCCTGAATTTATTCAAACTTTCACGAATCCGCATCAGGTATTTTTGCCGGTACCATATATCTTTGACCTTCAAAAGAATACTATTTGAATCAGCACCTTGCAACTGATCAAACTCATTTGTATTTCGTTTCAACTCGTCAAACAAAAAAAGTTCCATCTCATCAATTTGAGTGCTTAGCTCAGTCAGCTTCAGCTCATCATGATCAAATTCCATATCTATTAAAGCCTCGTTCACATCCATCATATCCATCAGAAAATCCTGTGACAAGGCATATTTATCACCTTCAGCCAGCATATCATGGAGTGACAAAACGTACTCAATACGCTTTAAGGGATCTGATAACACCTGATATGCCTTATTGTTAATGGTAGACAATTCTAATATCTCTTCCTGCTTCTCCTGGCTTTCATTCACATAAAAATCGGGATGAAAGCGCTTGCTCAGCGCATAGAATTTCTTCTTGACTAAGACATCGTCAATCTGAAAACTAAGGGGGAGATCATATAACTCGAAATAATTCACGACAGGGATAGGATTAAATGATTTTACGATTGGATGCAGTACTCAACCTGACGAATATTGGTTCTTGACATTAAACTCTTCATTAATATTTGCTAAGTTCCCTCCTATGTCGGGATGACATCCGTGTTCATTTAAAAAAAGTAATTTTAATACCCAATTCAACTGTCAACTGTCAACGATCAATTGATCACATGTTTAATTATATCATTTCCAAACACAAACACCATCAGCGTAACTAAAATCACGAATCCTACCATTTGGGCACGCTCCATAAACTTATCTCCCAGTGGCTTACCCTTCACCATTTCGATCAAAAGGAATATAGCATGACCACCATCCAATGCAGGAATAGGCAATAAGTTCATTAAAGCTAAGGCCATAGAAAGCAATCCTACAAGGCTCCAGAACTTGACCCAGTCTACAGTTGCACCAAACATCGTAGCAATTCCTATTGGACCTGTAAAAGCTTTATTCGCCTTAACCTGACCTGAAGCTACCTTGCCCAGACCTTTAGCATTATCCATAAATGAACCCCATGCTTTTGAAGCACCCACAGGCAATGATCCAATTAAACCATAATTTACGGTTTCAATAGGAATATTAAAATAAGGAGAAATATACACTCCTACAGTTCCATCTTCAGAAACCTGAGTTGGAAGCTCCATCGTTTGATTATTCCGGATCAGTGATATTGCAACAGTTTTATTCTTATTAGATTGAACTTCTGCTTTGAATTCATCATAAAAAGTTATAGCCTTAGTATTGACAGCCAAAATACTATCTCCTTTTAGAAGCCCTGCTTTGGCGGCATTACCACCCGGAGCAATCTGTACTATCCCCGACATTTTAACCCTAGGCTCAACAAATTGTCCAATTCCCAAATCTGATACCCTTTCTAGAATATCACCAGGAACCTGTATGGTTTTTATTTCAGAACCGCGGGCAACGCTAAGTTCAGTATTTCCAAGTAATACCTTAGAGCTAGTCAGTTCATCGAAACGTAAAACAGGCATTCCATTCACCGAGGTAATACGATCACCTGTTTGAAGGCCAATTTCTTTGCCAATAAGGCCAGGAGCTATCCCGTCGGGTAGTTTATCATTTGGAATAAAGGTTTCTCCATTTTTAAGAATAAGCATCCAAAAAATGAATATCCCCAGTACGATATTTACTGTAACACCTCCAAGCATGACAATCAGTCGCTGCCAGGCTGGTTTTGAACGGAATTCCCAGGGTTGCGGCGGACCGGCAAGCTGCTCCGAATCCATTGATTCATCTATCATGCCTGCGATTTTTACATAACCTCCTAATGGAAGCCAACCAATACCGTACTCGCAACCTTTATAATTAAAGCTGAACAGCTTAAAACCCCATGCATCAAAAAACAAATAGAATTTCTCTACCCTGATTCCAAAAGCACGAGCTGCAAAAAAGTGTCCTGCCTCGTGTAATATGATTAAAATTGATAATCCCAATAACAGCTGACCTGTCATTATTAATCCATCCATACTTATTCTTTTATTTTATTTAAACTCTAATACTTATTATTTGTTACTAATTGCTGCGCAAAAATACGAGTTACCCTGTCTGTTTCTATATAATCATCTAGCAAAGGATCTGCAATAAACGAAATTTCGCTCATGCATTTTTCAATAACATCACTCATCTCTAAGAATCCTAAACGATTATTCAAAAATTCTGCCACAACCACTTCATTTGCTGCATTAATCACACATGGCATATTTCCGCCCGCATTTAACGCCTCAAAAGCTAATGCAAGGTTTCTAAACGTCTTTTTGTCAGCCTGCTCAAAGCTCAGGTTGGGATAATCCAAAAAGTTAAATCTTGGAAATGTATTTTCTATCCTATCGGGATAGGCCAAAGCATATTGTATTGGCAACTTCATGTCAGGAAGGCCCATCTGGGCTTTCATTGACCCATCTCTGAATTGAACAATAGAATGTACAATAGACTGCGGATGAACGATCACATCAATCTGGGAAACATCCAGATCAAAAAGCCATTTCGCTTCGATCACTTCCAGACCTTTATTCATTAAACTTGCTGAATCGATGGTGATTTTCTCACCCATCACCCAATTAGGATGCTTAAGCGCCTCTTTTCTGCTAATAGTAGACAGAAAATCAACATCTCTGCCTCTGAATGGTCCGCCTGACGCAGTTAAATAAATTTTTTCAATCGGGTTACGCTCTTCACCTGCCAGACATTGGAAAATAGCAGAATGTTCAGAGTCAACGGGCAGGATCTTAACCCCATGCTCTTTTGCAAGTCTGTTTACGAGTTCGCCTGCAACTACCAGGGTTTCCTTATTAGCTAAAGCAATATCTTTTCCAGCCTTAATTGCTGCAAGCGTTGGAATCAGGCCGGCAAAACCTACCATTGCTGTTAAAACAAGCGAGATTTCGGGGCGGCAAAGAACTTCACAAAGCTCGTCCATTCCACATAATACTTTCGTTTCGCTTGAACTTAAGGCATTTCTAACCTCTGCTAATTTAGCTTCACTGGTTAAAACAACAAAGGTTGGATTGAACTCCAATGCTTGTTTAATTAATAGTTCTGCATTATTATTAGCAGTAAGCACAAAGATTTTGAAACGTTCCGGATTTTGGCGGATCACCTCAAGTGCCTGAGTACCTATACTTCCGGTTGAACCCAGAATAGCTATGCTTTTCAGATTAAATCCTTCGCCAAAATTATTTCCCATCAAACGAAATCGATTTATAGTTATATCCTGAATTTCAGGAATTGGTTAAACTTATTAATTTTTTTTAAAGATCCACAGTTATCTTTTGATCCATTTATTCAATTCATCAGCGATATGTCTGTCATTTGACAAACGGGGGACTTTATTCTGTCCGCCCAGCTTACCCTGACTCTTCATGTAATTTCTAAACGCATCTTTCTCCATCTCATGCATTAGCAATGGGCGCAGAATTTTACCTTCGATCAAATCATAGTAATAGACATTTTTTTTCTGTAGAACCAGATCAACTTTCAAACTAAAGCTGCTCATATCTGCAGGAAGACGTGCAAATTCAACATACCATTCATGGTATGGTAGTTCTCCTGCTTGCGTACTCACCTGTGGAGCCACTGTAAATTCAGTAATCTCTACACCCTCTTGGCTGGCTACAGATAAAATAGCAGATTCAACCTCTTCACCAATCACATGTTCACCAAAGGCAGAAATATAATGTTTAATCCTTCCGGAAACTACAATTCGATAAGGATCTTTAGATACAAATTTTACCGTATCTCCAATACTGTATCCCCATAAACCGGCATTGGTATTCAAAATGATCGCATAATTTTTATTCATTTGCACTTCCTCCAGCGATATCCTGCTTGGAGTTTCATTAAAATACTCTTCAGTTGGAATAAATTCATAAAAAATTCCTGCATCCACTAATAAAAGTAGCCCCTTTTCTTTCTGAGAATCCTGAAATGCAATAAAACCTTCGGAAGCTGGATAGGTTTCAATAGCGTCGACATTTCTGCCTATACTTTCTTCCAAACGGGCTCTATAAGGTTCAAAATTGACCCCTCCATATACAAAAAGTGAAAAATTCTTAAAGATATTTCCTATTTTCTTACCCCCGGAGCGGGTATTTAAGCGATCAAAATACATCTGTACCCAGGGTGGAATACCAGAAATAAGACGCATGTCTTCATCGATTGTTTCCGCTACTATAGCATCTACTTTTTCTTCCCAATCTTCAATGCAATTGGTCTTATAAGATGGCAAACGGTTTTTCTGAAGATAGCTTGGAACATGATTTGCAACGATACCAGAAAGTCGGCCTGTATTTATTCCATGATTTTTACCAAGTATCGGGCTACCCTGCAAAAAGATAAATCTACCATCAATAAAGTCTGACTTACCTGTTTCATGAATATATGAAAATAAGGCATTCCGGGCGGCCTTAATATGCTCATGCATAGACAACTTAGAGATTGGGATATATTTTACACCAGAGGTTGTTCCAGAAGTTTTAGCGAGATATAAGGGTATTCCAGGCCAAAGAACGTTTTCTTCACCATTAACAACCCGGTCTATGTAGGGCCTGAGCTCTTCGTAGTCTGCAATCGGGACATTTTTCTTAAAATCTTCGTAAGTGTTGATCTCTGTGAACAGATGGTCTTTACCAAAGGAAGTGTCTTTTGCCTGCATAATCAGCTTGCTAAAAACACTTTTCTGCGCAGCTAAAGGGTTATTTTTCCATTTATTGATTTGCTTTACAGCAAATGCTGCCAAAGGTTTTGCTATAAAGGACTTAATTCCCATCATTATCCTCCGGATCATTCAGCATGATTTCTTCCTCATCGGTATAACTATTAACCAGATGACGATATGCTATGATCAGAATCAAGCTTGAAAAAGGTACTGTGAATAATAATCCAACGAACAGAGCCATAGCACCCAAAATATTAAGGCCAAGCATCACTAGAAATAATAAACTAACAAACCAAAAATGGCCTTTGGTAATGGCCCAGCTTTGACTGATCGATTCTAAAGACCCTGATTCCTGATCAACGATGAAGCATACCACAAAACACAATCTGATCGTTAAAAATATAATTGGTATTGCAATTAATATAAAAACAGGTAAAAGATCCCAGCTAAAAGGATTACTGGTGTCGATTTCTGGAGAGTTGATAAAGTAAACAGAACTGATAATGGCAATAACAAAAACCAAGATCAGCCCGATGATGAGTTTTACAATCAAGAAATTGATTGCTTTAACCAGGTTTGGTATAAAATCAGGGAACTCGGGGTTGGTATCATCATCAATGAGTTTTAAAAAAACCTGATAAAAAGCTACAGCAAAGAACGCATCGAACAGACTTAGAATAACATTTTGTAGTAATACACCTGTACCGCTCGCTCCACCGAAGATAGCAGTTAACAAAACAGTAATTAAAAAGATGAACAGAAACTGAACTGCAGTAAATCCGAACAGAACCCAGATATTCCTTTTCGCAAGCTCCCAAGCATTCGACAAAATTAATCTCACTGATATCCGCTTATCCATATATTAATGTAGTCTTAAAATTACTCTTTTCCATAAATCTTGCATAAAACCAAGGCCATATGCGCTTAGCTGAACGAAAGATGCAGCAATACTCAAAAATGCAACTTTTGCTGATTTGTTTATGGTCCAGGAGTGAAAAAATATCAACAAAATATACATTGCCAACAATGTATTGCATAAGTCTGCCAAAGGATGAATAAAAACGTTTAATATCAAGCTCAGACACAAAAAAAGTGTAAATAAGGCCGGAAAAAAATGGACAACTTTTAGTTCTGAAGGAAAGTGTTTATAAATATTAATTCTTGCCCTACCAAAGAAATGCAGCTGCTTGTAGAATTGGATAAGATCGGTGCGTCGTTTGTGGTAAACAATTGCATCAGGGATTAGTCCAATCTTAAATCCCATCGAATGAATCCGGATACTAAATTCTATATCCTCTCCTAACCTTGTCAGTATAAATCCGCCGGTACGCTCCCAAACCTCTCTAGAAATTCCCATATTAAAACTTCTGGGATGAAACTGACCGATATGTTTTTTATTTCCTCTGATCCCACCGGTTGTAAAAGGCGAAGTCATGGAATAGCTAATCGCCTTCTGGACTGCAGTAAAAGATGAGTGAGCACCATCAGGGCCGCCATAAGCATCCAGCTGATGTTCAAGAAGGTAGTTCTTTACTATTTCCAGATAATCAATAGGAATCAGGCAATCGGAATCAAAAACTACGAAATAATCTCCTTTGGCGTGTTCAAAGCCAAAATTTCTGGCAAAACCCTGACCAGCATTTTCTTTATAATAATAACTAATCGCTAATTTTTCAGCATAACTATCAACAATTTCCTTTGCACTAATTTTTGAACCATCCTCAATAACTAACACTTCAAACTGAAGATAAGTTTGCTGCGTTAGGGTGTAAAGCAGTTCATCAATCTCCAGAGGACGGTTATAAAGTGGGATAATAATTGAAAAAAACATGACAAATTAATTTTTAGGATTCAGCGGAAAATTATCTAGCCTTAGAATATTTCAAATCGGAAATTATACCGTTTTTTCGATCTGATACGTATTTCGTTCGGGCGAATTTCTGGAAACCAACTCTGCAATAAAACCGGTTAGGAACAGCTGAAAACCTACAATTATAGCTACAAGGGCAATATAAAATAATGGCTGATCAACCACTTCACGGGTATACCGGATATGCATGGTTATATGATAAAGTTTTTCAATGATTATCCATAAAGCCATAATGGTACCAATCAGAAAGCTCAAGGCCCCTATAGTACCGAAAAAGTGCATCGGACGTTTTGCAAACTTACCGACAAAAAATATAGATAGCAGATCAAGAAAGCCATTGATAAATCGACTAAACCCGAATTTTGTGGTTCCGTACTTACGGGCACGATGCTCAACTACCTGTTCTCCAATTTTTTTGAATCCCGCCCATTTTGCAATAACAGGAATATAACGGTGCATTTCACCGTAAACTTCTATACTTTTCACTACCTCCTTACGGTAAGCTTTCAAGCCGCAGTTAAAGTCATGAAGATTATGTATACCCGACATGCGACGGGTTACTAAATTAAATAACTTGGTGGGTATAGTTTTAGTTAAAGGATCATGGCGCTTTTGTTTCCATCCGGAAACCAGATCAAACTTTTCTTCATTGATCCTTCTGTAAAGTTCAGGTATTTCATCAGGACTATCCTGAAGATCTGCATCCATGGTAATCACTACATTGCCCTGAGAAGCCTCAAAGCCAACATTTAATGCGGCCGACTTACCATAATTACGGCGAAACTTAATACCAACAATGGAAGTATTCTGAGATTTCAATTGCTCAATTACTTCCCATGAATCATCACTACTTCCGTCGTCAACCAGGATAATCTCATAGCTGAATGCATGATCATTCATTACCCTGCTAATCCAGCTACAAAGCTCGGGCAATGATTCTACTTCATTATATAAAGGAACAACTACAGATATATCCATTTTTAGATATGAGATATGAGATTAGAGATATGAGATGTCAGATATGAGATGTCAGATATGAGATATGAGATTAGAGATTAAAACATACAAATTTGATTAATAAAATTGACAAAATTTGCAAGCTGTTATTTTTTTAGTTTATTCTTGCTCTTCTTCATCAATTGATGCAAAAACAGGTTCTTCTTTCTTAAATATCGCAGCAAAAATTAGCGACATCACAAACTGCACAATTACTGCAACTCCTATATTTTTGAAAAACTGCATTGGAGTAGGATCATATTGAGCCTTTATACCTTCAGACTGCTTACTTATAGCTTCATCAATCTGATCCTGATCCATTCCCATATTCTCTAGGGTTTTTGTCATTCCTGCCTCCATATAACCTGAAATCTTATCATAAGCATTTGGTTCAACGAACTTATAAAATGCAAAGTTTACCACCGAATAAAGAAGACCAGCTATAAAAGCCATTAAAAAAATACCTTTTAAAGCTCCCCTGAAATCCCAAAAACCACCGATTTTTTTCCTCAGATCAAGTGTAAAAAATACATAGATCACTAATGAAATAACAAGGGTACCAATTCCAAAAGAAATAGAACCTAAAAGAGATGGAAACATATAAAATGTCACAACCCCTATTGCAGTAGACAGAATGCCGATAGTTATACCATTGATACTTGCGGCTTTGTTTAAGTTTTGTAAGGATAAATCCATAATTATTTATTTAGTGTTGATTATTAAAAGATATTAGTAAGGCATAAACAGCAGAATCAAAATCAGGATTTTCACTATACTTAATAAATTCATTGAAATCTTCATCTGCCGGATCAGGGTCTCTGAAAAAACCTATCATCGGATAAAATAATTCTTTTAATTCTGAATCTTCAGGAAGTGTGGAGCTAACGCGGGCAACTTCTTTCAAACTACTTTCAACCAATATCTGATTAGCTATAACCTCTTCATAAATACGGTGCTCATCCTGAAACTCATCCTCGTCAACCAATAAAAACTCACGAAGAAAGTCGCTTAATTCAGGTTCAATTTCTTCATCTTGGCATTCTTGCAAATAAAGCAAAAGGTTCAAAATTTCTGTCCCTCGATCTATCGTTTTTTCCTCAATCTCTTCCCATTCAGGTGAATCAAGATAATGTTCTTTAAGCTTACTTACATCTTCATTAAAAAAATTGATCAGTAAGAGGTCAAAGAACAATTCTCGCAAGGACTCAAAAAGAGAATGGTCGTCAAAAGTAGCATCAAGAGAAGCTACTTTATCAAGATAAGCCTTTTCTGAACTAAAAACATCAACAAGAACCTGCGAAAAAGCCTCATGATCCTGATTATTCACAGAAGCGAACTGCCCTAATGCAGAAAGCATTGTTTCTTTTATACTTGTATTCATACTAAATTTTTATGATAAAATATATTGGTCGTTGTTACAAACAAGCTTAACTTTTCCTGTTAATTTTTGCCCTATGAATGGAGAATTTGATGATTTTGACCTGCTAGACTCCTCATTAAATACCCATTCTTCTGATGGATTAAAGAGTATAAAGTTAGCAGAATTTCCAACTTCCAAACCAGGAATTGAGAGCCCCAATACTTTTCTTGGTCCGATAGCCAGCTTATCCAATATCAATTCGGGACTTAATCCGGCTTTCAAAACAATAGGAAGTACTGTTTGCAAGCCTATGATTCCAAAAGCGGCTATCTCAAATTCCACATCCTTAAACTCAATTTCATGAGGCGTATGCTGAGAAACTATAGCATCAACCGTGCCATCTTTTAACCCTACGATCAGTGCCTTCTGGTCTGCCTTGGTTCGTAGTGGCGGCTTTACTTTGTGTTGGCTATCAAAGCCTTCCAGTTCGTCTTCGGTAAGTACCAAATGATGTGCTGCCACATCACAAGTAACTTTAACTCCTGCTTTTTTTGCTTTTCTGATCAGATCAACACTTCTGGCTGTACTTATTGTACTAAAATGTATTCTGGCTTCATTATATTCTGCCAGATAAAGATCACGTGATACCATCAATTCTTCGGCAAGTGAAGGATTACCTTTCATGCCCAGAAAAGTACTCATTACCCCTTCATTCATTTTTCCCTTTGTAGCAATATCCTGATCTTCTCCATATGAAAAAATCAAACCATTGAAAGATTTTGTGTACAATAAAGCTCTACTCATGAGGCCTGCATTTGAAACAGGCCTGTTTCCATCCGAAAATGCAATGGCACCAGATCGCTGCATGTCAAACATTTCTGCCATTTCTTTTCCTTCCCGGTTATGGCTGATACATCCTATAGGTAAGATATCAACCAGATTATTTTGGGATTTATTGACCAGGTATAAAACCTCGGCCTTGGAATGAATAGGAGGTTGAGTATTTGGCATAAGAGCTACTGCGGTAAAACCCCCAGCAACTGCAGCGCTGCATCCACTGTCAATATCTTCCTTAGTTTCCAACCCCGGTTCGCCAAAATTAACGTTAATATCAAGGAACCCAGGTGAAAGAAACTGACCCTTTCCAGAGATAATTACTGTTTTGATATTCGGTACAGTGATCTTCTTTCCAATTTCAGAGATCTTACCATCGATGATCAATACATCTGCTAGCTTGCCATTAAAAGGACTGTTTGGGTGCAGAATTGTGACAGCTTGAATTAATAAGTTTTTCAATTGTTTAGAGGTTTTAGTGGTAGTTTATTATAAAAACGGATCAGTAAAATTTCTACAGCAAAAAATAAAAGAGCTAATATCAGACAAACTTTCCATAATGAGCTACCCTGATTAACAGATTTTATCATACTCACCATCGAGCCGGCTTCGGGATCTAAAAGATCAATTCTCTTTTCAACGAAATTATTCTTCAGCTCTTGATCACTTGCATACGACATATCCGATTCAGATCCTGCATCGTTGAATGATAGAATGGAAAGTAGACTATCGTTTTTCAGCAACTGATAATTACCCACCTGTTTGATTTGATCAGCGATATAAATTTGCGATAAATTTCCATTTTGTCTAAGATCTGGAATTGCTTCGAACTTATCTTTCCTTAATTTAAGATTTTGATTTGGATTTAAGGTTATTTTTGAAAATTCTATCATTTGCTCAGAATTTAATTGATAGAATAGATGCTGAGATCTGATCGATAAAAGTGCTGCCTGATACATGATCGGAACAAATATTGAATGTCTGGCAAAATTACTGGATTCAGCTTTTAAAGGTACTGCCGACAAATAAACTTTTCCATTTCCGAAGCTATATTCACTTAAAAAGGTAACATTTCCTGGAAGTTCAAGCAAATTTTGTCGTTTCGTATTGTTCAAAGAACTAAAGCGCAGATATTTTTTCACAACTGGAAGATCCATTTTCTGAGGAATATTTTCAAAAACACCTTTGTAAATAGGATGCTTCAGATTGATTACTGATACTCTGCCTGCAGAAGTTAGCACCTCTAAAGGCAAATCAGTGCCTAAAAGTTGGAGGAATTTCTTCAAGGCTGATTGATCATTGTTTAGATCAGGAAAAACCATAATGTTTCCTCCCCGCTTGCAATAGGCTTGAAGCTGCTGCGATAGTCCGTCGCTAATATCAGGAAGCTCATTCAAAATAACCAGCGAGTAAGAATCCAGACCTGAATAGTTTAAACTACCCGATGACGAGTTATTCAATTGAAAAAACGGATCTGAACGGAACACAGAATTTAAATACTCATTTTCTGCACCTCCATTCACTATTAGTACAGGCAGAACTTGCTGCACGTTAAAGCTGAAGTAAAATTTATCATCAAATACAACCGGATAATCTGTTATTTCGAGTTCAGCATTTTGCCAACCTTTTTTTAAACCGCTAAAAGATAAGGTATCTGTTGCGCTTGAACGTGCTTTTACCGTAACGCTGCCAAGTGCTTTTTGCTCTTTATTAATAAACAGTTTGATTGGAATGCTAGTAGCTTCTTGGTCCGAATTGTTTTTAAGTTTGACGATGAGTTGTTCTGGATCAGCTGGCTTATGAATAGCAGAACTGAACCACAGTGAATCAACAGAAACATTAGGCTGGTGATTCGACTTTAAACGAACAAGCCGTATGGCAGTTGAACTATCTGAAGGAACCGGTTTGGAAGACAGTAAATTATTCTGAAAATCAGAAATTATATAAATGGTCTTGGGTGAGTTTGGCTCCTTCAGGAAAACATCATTTTGCCTACTGATAATCTGTCGCAGATTCCTTCTGGATGCACTTATTTCTACTTCATCTACGGCACTCTGAAACTCCTCCAAATTCAGCAATCGTTGATATCTACCTTCAAAATCATTGGTTAGCAGCTGAAATTTATCATTCAGGCTATAGGCCGAAGTAATCTCTTTTGCTCTTCTTTTTGCCTCATCAAGCAGAGTTCCTTCCTTGTTCAGCGTTTCCATGCTGAAGGAATTATCGATAAAAATACTGAGAACCTGATTTTGAGAACCCTTATTCTGCAAGGGAGTAGGAATATATGGCCTTGCAAATGCCAGAACTAGGAACGTTAGTCCTAATATTCTTGCCACAAGTATCAATCGGTCTTTAAGATGCTGTCTGGACGAAGTCTGTATCTGCACATTCCTTAAAAAACGAACATTGCTGAAGTATACTTTTTTAAATTTCCGAAAATTAAAAAGATGAATAATGACTGGAATGGCGATAGTCAGGAGGGCAAATAAAAATCCGGGGGATAGGAATCTCATTAAGTTTCAAAATTAATGATAATTAATCATCTTTGAAAGAAGAAATAGTAGTTAGTAATTAGTAGTTAGTAGTTAGATATAAAGTGCTAAACTGAAACCAGCAGCATTTTATAAGATGACAGATAAAAAGAAACAAGACCCAGGAATAAAGATAAGGAAGTTTTTTGCCTTGAAATGACCAGTATTTATTCTTTCTAACCAACTAACCACCTAACCAACTAACTACTTTTTAAGTATTGAGTATTGAGATTAGAGTATTTAGAAATTATTTTTTAATAATAAAATTAGGGATTACGAATTATGAATTACGAAGCACTAACTAACCAACTAACTACTAATTACTAACTACTAACTACTAATTACTAACTACTAATTACTAACTACTAATTACTAACTACTATTTTAAAATTTCATATTT
The DNA here is from genome assembly GCA_945906015.1 of Pedobacter schmidteae. GTDB lineage: Bacteria > Bacteroidota > Bacteroidia > Sphingobacteriales > Sphingobacteriaceae > Daejeonella > Daejeonella schmidteae_A. Next base: position 15,617 of record CAMDQV010000016.1, read on the forward strand.
CCATATTCAATTTGTATATTTGATCGCCTCCCAAGCTATTTGGGCCAAAAATTATGAAATTAGTTTTCACACATCACGTAC
>CAMDQV010000017.1 GCA_945906015.1 Pedobacter schmidteae
CAGATAGATTACATTTTTGGTGTACTCTATTATTGGAGAGGCATCAGAAGCAATGAAATATTCTTTTTCTCCAACGCCAAGAACCATCGGACTACCTTTGCGTGCTGCAATGAGTTCGTCGGGTTCATCCTTGCTCACAATTACAATGGCATAAGCACCTATGACCTCATTCAATGCTATTCTGACAGATTCTCTGAGATCCAGTCCGGTTTGCTGCTGAATATCCTCAATCAAGTGAATAAGAACCTCAGTATCGGTATCGCTTTTGAAAATATGACCTCTAGATAATAGGGCCTCTTTTAAAGTAGAATAGTTTTCGATGATGCCATTGTGAATAATAGCTAATCGGCCGTCACCAGAAGTATGAGGGTGTGAATTTCGATCTGATGGTTCTCCATGTGTGGCCCATCTTGTATGACCCATGCCAATGGTGCCTTTTAGATCCTCGTTTTCTACAGATTTTTCGAGGTCGCTAACTTTGCCGGCTTTTTTATAAATATTAAGGCTGCCGTTCATTAGCGCAATACCTGCACTATCATAACCGCGGTATTCTAGGCGGTGTAATCCTTTAATAACAATAGGCCAGGCTTCGCGGAAGCCAATGTAACCAACTATTCCGCACATAATGTAATTAGATAATACTAAACCACTGATTTGGAAGAGTGTTTATAAGATTTGTTAAATTACTTTAATTGATCTTACTGTAAATGATATTCAGCTTCATTTTATAACTAACACCAGCCTTGCCACTGCCAATAACAGCGCTGGTAGCTGTTGTACCCGACGAAACAGGGCCTTGTTGACGGTTATAATTCAAGTTGATTGGAGCAATAAATGTATTGTATTGCTTTAATTTACCCTTTAAGATGTCTTGAATATAGGTTGTAATAACAAACTTATATCGCTTATTAGTTTTGTCGTAGTAACCGCCAAAATCATAGTCAGTCATTGAAAACACAGGATTAGTACTAAAATCTGGAACAAATTGCCTTTGGCTTGCAATGTCGTTCTGGTAAAGTAATAATCTTTGTGCAGGCTGGAATTTATCTGTCCCACCTACAACAGACACAATAAGCTCAGCCTTATTAATAGTAATGTTGCCAAGGCTTTTTAACTTATCAAGATATGGAAAGCGAATTCGTGTACGAAGTCCACCTAAACCTTGAACATAAGTAAAGTCAAATTTTGTGTTTGGGTTACTTAGCTGTGTTTGAATAGCTGTGCCAGTATAATCATGCTTAAAGTCAGCAATTACCGGTGCTCCATTATTCTTGATTGGGAATTTGTGCAATGTTGTATCAATTAATGTGCCATTCTCGCTTTTAAAGTAAACTTCTATTCGACTTGAGTCTGTTAGATTCAAAAATGCTATTCCTCCTGCACCTGTGGTTTGAGCTTTGTTAACTGTGAGATAAAGTCCTTTTATTGATTTATTAAATTCTAAATCGCTTGCCAGAACTGCCGTAGGTGCATTCACAATGTTAGTTTTAATGAAGTTTGGATCTAAGGTAATTCGAATATGTGGTGGTTTTGATTTTTGCACATCTGGTTTACCCGTAACCAATTCAGTTACTTTCACACTATCCTTTATGTTGAATCTTAGAAATTTACTACCAAGAATAGAATTAAAATATGCTACTGGCTTTGTATTAAAATACGTAGTTGATTCAGCTAATGCCTCATTAAGCTGATGAACTTCAACCTGGTATTTTGAGGTACTGTCACCATGAAACTCTTTGCCATAATATAAAACTAAAACAGCTGAATCTAATACAGGGTTTGTGCCAAATGTAAGTCCTGGTGGATCAAGTGTCAAAGACAATGCAATGTTTGCTGTAGTTTTACCCATTATTGGGTCATTCAGATATCCAATTGGATACTGTTCCAGGGTATTGGTTATGATGGTATCTTCAGTTACTGTTGATGCAATAACTGTAATGGTGTCTATTAAACTTCCTTTAATCTCTGTTGCAGGGTCAACATCAAGTCCGATTGTTTCAGTTTCCTGACAGCCAATTAAAATAAAAAGACTTATCAACAGCGTTAATAAGTCTAGTTTGTATAATTTCATCTGTATTACATTTTTATAAAAGCCCCACGAACTACTATTAATTCACTCCTGACTATTCTTAATCCCGTCAGGGGTTCAGGCCATTTGCTTAGTTAATTTATACTAATGAAATAAGTTCTTCGCTAACTATTTCTTCGTAAAGGTTGTAATAATTTTCGTAATCTGAAGTTGAATTGAACTCCAGGGTTGGTTTATTGGCTTTTTTAACAAACTTTAACACTTCCTCATTGATGTTCTCACTAGCATAAACAACTGCATCTGAATACGTAATTGCACCCAGGTTAAGAGCCGTATTAGTAGCCTCTGAATACATTTGAGTATGTTCAGCTTTCATTCCATTCATAATTGCCTTTTTTGCAAAATCAGAATTTAATGAGTTCTGGAAATGATCATCGTAAACAGAGTAAACGACTTTAGAATTTTTGAAAGTTGGGTCGTCTTTGTATATAGTTTTTAAATAAGCAGGTACTAATGCACTCATCCAGCCATGACAATGAACAATTTCTGGAGCCCAGCCTAATTTTTTGACTGTTTCAAGAGCACCCTTACAAAAGAAAATAGTACGCTCGTCATTATCTTCATAAAACTTATTGCTATTGTCTGTAAAGACATTTTTTCTTTGAAAATATTCCTCATTGTCAAGGAAATAAACCTGCATACGAGCTGAAGGGATCGAAGCAACCTTGATTATCAGAGGATTATCATTGTCGTTAATGATAATGTTCATGCCCGAAAGTCGAATTACTTCATGAAGTCTGTTACGACGTTCGTTAATATTTCCGAAGCGGGGCATCAGGATACGTATTTCGAATCCTTTGTCCTGCATCGCCTGTGGCAGGTGACGGGTAATCTCAGCAATTTTGGTTAATTCAAGGAAAGGCGACATCTCATGCGTAATAAAAAGAATCTTGGTTTTTGCCATCTCCGATTTGGTTAATTTGGGGTTGTAAAAAAAATTAGAAGAGCAAAGATAAGCATTATCTTATGAAATATCAATGAATTACGCAAATCGTTTTGTTTCTCGCGAAGTATTTAACCATTTTTGACTCCAGTAAAATCAGTTTATATTTTGAAAATCTTTAATAGCAGACAAGCGGTTCATAATTATTTGAATGAATTGAGAGCATCAGGTAAATCCATAGGCTTTGTTCCAACTATGGGTGCATTACATGATGGGCATTTATCTATGATTAAACTTGCCAGACAAAAAGCTGATGTTATTGTTTGTAGTATTTTTGTAAATCCTACTCAGTTTAACGATAAAAAAGATCTTGAAAACTATCCTCGGCCGGTTGAAGATGATATCAGAAAGTTGGAAGAAGCTAATTGTCATGTACTTTTCATTCCTAGTGTAAATGAAATGTATACTAGTGCCGAGAAATGGACTATTGAGCTTGGCAATCTTGACAAAATCCTTGAAGGAAAGATTAGGCCCGGACATTACCAGGGTGTTACCCAGATTGTTAAAAAATTAGTTGATACCATAAATCCGCATTATGCTTTTTTTGGACAAAAAGATTATCAGCAGTTTATGGTAATCTCTTACATGGTCAAAAAGCTTTTTTTAAAGATTAAGCTTGTACTTTGCCCTATTATTCGTGAAAGTGACGGATTGGCAATGAGCTCCAGAAATATTTATTTATCGCCCGATGACAGAAAGAATGCACTTGCTTTGTTTAAAGCGCTTATTAAAGTAAAAGAATGCTATAAAACCAAAACTATTCCTCAGATCAAAAAAGAAGTAGAATCTTACTTGAAATCTGCTCCTGGTATAGAAATTGAGTATTTTGAGATTTTTAATGCAAATTCATTTGAAGCCACTTCTTCAAAACGTCCCGCTAGCCTGATTGCCTTAGTTGCTGCAAAAGTAGGGTCGATCCGTATTATTGATAACGTGTTAATAAATAGAAATATAATTTTTGAAACAGTTTATAGCTAAAAGCTTCAAATATCTTATACTACTACTAATTGGCATCGTACTTTTATACTTTGCCTTTAAAGATCAGGATCTGAATTTACTGCTAGAAGATTTGCGGAAAGCTGAATATGTTTGGGTTTTTGCATCTGTACTCTTTGCTTATATTGCTCATCTACTAAGGGCATATCGCTGGAGAATGATGATCAGCTCACTTGGACATGGCACTCCTTCTTTAATCAATACCTTGTATGCTGTGCTCATTGGATATCTGGCTAATCTTGCCTTTCCCAGGATGGGCGAAGTTTCACGTTGCGGAGTGATCAACAAAACTAATCAAATTCCTATTGTGAAACTTATCGGAACCGTAGTAGCTGAACGACTGATAGATCTCCTGATGCTTGGGTTCATTATATTTTTGGCAATCGTGCTTCAGTTTGGTTTACTTTCAGATTTTCTCTACAATAACCTCTTGATAAAGTTAACCGGAAGTGAGGGTTATTTAACACTATTGGTTTTTGCTTCTTGTATGCTGATTCTGATGTTTATAGTATTTTATATCTTTAAAAAAAGAAAGAAATCAGGTATTTGGTATAAAATCCATAATTTCTATTTGGATATTAAAAGTGGAATCTTTTCAATAAAGTCTATGGCTAACAAGGCTGGGTTCATTGCCTCTTCAATTCTAATATGGCTGATGTATGGAATATCAATTTACTTATGTTTTATTGCATTAAAATCTACCGCCCAATTAGGGCCACTGGTGGCACTTTCAACATTGGTTTTCAGCAGTCTTGCTATGATAGCTCCGGTTCAGGGCGGTATTGGAGCATTTCACTGGATGGTTTCAGAAGGGCTGATCATTTATGGTATTGAAAGGAGTGAGGGGCTAGCCTTTGCACTATTGCTTCACTCCTCTCAAACATTAATTATTCTATTTACTGGTTCAATAAGCTTAATTTTGCTTTTTATTAATTCACCAAAAAAGATCGGAAATGATGAAGCTGGAACTAATTAAAGGAAAGGTCTTTCATACAGAAGAGCTCCGCGCCAAACTGAATATTTGGCGTCTACTTGAAAAGAAAATTGTATTTACTAATGGTTGTTTTGATTTGCTACACCTTGGTCATATCGACTATCTATCAAAGGCTGCTGATCTGGGTGATAAACTCGTTATTGGACTCAATTCAGATGCCTCAACATCGGCCCTAAAGGGTCTAGGCAGACCAATAATTGATCAATATTCACGATCGATTATGCTTGCCTCGCTTTTATTTGTAGATGCTGTTATTCTATTTGATGATCCTACCCCTCTTGAATTAATTGACCAGGTGAGGCCCGATGTTTTGGTTAAAGGTGCCGACTATACAGTTGATCAGATTGTTGGATCAGATCTTGTTTTAGGGTATGGCGGTGATGTTCAAACCATTGAATACCTTTCAGGTTATTCAACCACTAGTATTGAAAAAAAGATAAGATCACTCTCCTAACCTTTTCTTTAGTGCTACTGAAGCAGACCTCAAGTATCATGTTGAGTATCCGTTACTCCTGCATTCATTTTTACTATCACTGTAATTGGGTCATCCAGAAGTAGTAATCAATCATCCCTTTTAATAATATATTCTAAAGCATTCAGGATGTCATCCTGAAACACTATTTTTGAATAACAAAACCAATTACCATGTATTTTGAACTATCCGAAGAGCACCTGATGATACAGCAGGCTGCCAGAGATTTTGCCAATACCGAGTTGAAACCAGGAGTAATTGAGAGAGATGAACTTCAAAAATTTCCTCATGAACAGATCAAAAAACTAGGAGAGTTGGGCTTTCTTGGGATGATGGTTGATCCAAAATATAATGGCTCAGGAATGGATACCATTTCTTATGTTCTTGCCATGGAGGAACTCTCAAAAATTGACGCTTCTGCTTCTGTAGTTGTTTCTGTGAATAACTCCCTAGTTTGTTTTGGACTTGAAAAGTATGGTTCTGAATTTCAAAAGGAAAAATATCTGAAGCCATTAGCAGCAGGAAAAAATATTGGTGCATTTTGCCTTTCAGAGCCAGAAGCAGGCTCAGATGCTACCTCTCAGCATACCACAGCAGTAGATATGGGTGATCACTACCTCCTGAACGGAACAAAAAACTGGATCACAAATGGAGGGAATGCCTCTACTTATCTGGTTATCGCTCAAACCAATTCTGCTCTCAGACATAAAGGTATTAATGCGCTTATTGTTGAAAAAGGAATGGAAGGCTTCAGCGTTGGCCCTAAGGAAAACAAACTTGGCATTCGTGGATCTGATACTCATTCCTTAATGTTTACAGATGTAAAGGTTCCAAAGGAAAACCGAATTGCTGAAGAAGGTTTTGGCTTCACTTTTGCAATGAAAACTCTTGATGGTGGACGTATAGGTATTGCCTCTCAGGCATTGGGTATTGCCTCCGGGGCCTACGAACTGGCATTGGCTTATTCCAAAGAACGTAAAACCTTTGGTAAACCTATTGCAGCTCATCAGGCAATACAATTTAAGCTCGCAGACATGGCAACTGAAATAGAAGCTGCACGGATGCTTTGCTTTAAAGCTGCCTGGTTAAAAGATCAGGGGCTGCCCTATGCAAAGGCTAGTTCAATGGCCAAACTTTTTGCTTCTGACGTAGCGATGAGAACTACCGTTGAAGCTGTTCAAATACATGGCGGATATGGTTTTGTTAAAGATTATCATGTAGAACGACTCATGCGCGATGCCAAGATTACTCAGATATATGAAGGAACATCAGAGATTCAGCGCATGATTATTGCACGTGAGATTTTAAAATAATCTTGTACATTCAACGATGAAATATTTTTTCAATTTAATAGTAGTAGGTTTATTTATAATCCTAATTTCATCCTGCAAGGGCACTTTTGACGGTGAATTAGAAAAAGGAATATGGCGGGCCACTCTTAAAACAGGATCTGCCGAAGAGATTCCCTTTAATTTTGAAATAACCGATTCTGCTGACCAGAAATTACTGGATATTATCAATGGAAAAGAAAGATTTAGAGTCAATGAAATTTCTACACTATCCGATTCAGTAATTATTCAGATGCCTCTTTTTGATTCAGAGATCAGAGCAGCACTTAACAATCAAACACTTAGCGGACAATGGATAAAGCATTATGCTGATAGTGATGAAGTTATGCAGTTTAATGCCAAAAAAGGAGACTCTTGGCGTTTTTTCAAAGATAAAACTGTCACCAACACCGCTATATCTGGGCGTTGGTCAGTTACATTCAATACCTTGAATAACAAAAGCAGTTATGCCTCAGTTGGTGAATTTACCCAGGAAAATGGCCGTGTTTTCGGAACATTTTTAACCACAACCGGCGATTACCGATTTCTTGAAGGAACAGTTTCTGATCAAAAATTATATCTATCCTGTTTTGACGGAAGCCATGCCTATCTTTTCACAGGTAAGCTTTTGAATGATAGCACCATTACCGAAGGTAAATTCTACTCTGGCCTATCTTCAATTGAAACCTGGACTGCTAATAAAAATGAAAAGGCAATTCTTCCTGATGCGTATTCAATAACCGATCTTAAAGATGGGTATGATCAAATCGATTTTTCATTTCCGGATCTTAATGGAAAAAAAGTTTCACTTTCTGACCAAAAGTTTAAGAATAAGATCGTGCTTGTTCAGTTTTTTGGATCATGGTGTCCTAATTGCATGGATGAAACGGCGTATCTAACTAGTTTTCATAAAAAATATCAGTATAAAGGAGTTGAAATTGTTGCACTGGCATATGAACGTACCAAAGATTTTGAACGTTCTAAAAAAAATATAGCTAGGTTGAGAGACAGATTTTCAGTGCCTTATGATATGCTAGTCACAGGATTCACGAAAGATAAAGTTGAGGTTTCTAAAAGTTTACCGATGCTTAAGACATTTATGGCATTTCCAACCCTGATGATCATTGATAAAAATGGCAAAATCAGAAAGATTCATACCGGTTTTAGCGGCCCTGGAACCGGAACCCATTATGCTGATTTTGTAAAAGAGTTCGAGAAAACAATAGATGTTCTGCTGGCAGAAAAATAAAGATGAAACATAAATTAATACTATGCTGCCCACTAATAGCAGCATTTTTTCTACTATCTTGTTCTACACCCAAAATGGTGAATCTTGATCCGGTCACGGTAATCGAAAATAGGCCAGAATCTACAGTATATCGCGGCAGCTATACCAGAAAAACTGACCTGATAAATATTAGACTTGACCTCAGCTTTGACTGGGACAGTGCCTATGTTCATGGAAAGGCTACCATTCTTGCAAAACCATATTTCTATCCTACAGATCAGTTGCTGCTCAACGCAAATGGATTTCGTATAAACAGTGTGTCTTTGGTTAATAGTTACGATAAAAAGCCTCTTCAGTATAGCTATGATGGTAAAATACTCTCAATAACTCTTGATAAAGTATATAGCAACGAGCAAAATTATACGGTTTTTATAGATTATGTGGCCATGCCTAATAAGTTGAAGATCGGTGAAGATATTTCGTCATCTAGCGACCGTGGAATGTACTTCATCAATATAGACGGAAAAAACAAGGATAAACCTAAGCAGATCTGGACTCAGGGTGAAACTGAATGCAACTCAAACTGGTTCCCAACACTAAATGACACTCAGGAAAAAATGACTCAGGAACTAAATATCACAGTTCCTAATGAGTTTGTTAGCCTTTCAAATGGTAGCCTAGAGTTTTCAAGTATGAATGGTGATGGAACTCGAACAGATAGCTGGCGACAAGAGCAGGCTCATTCAACCTATCTGACTATGCTTGCTGTAGGAAATTTTACCATCACCAAAGATAAATGGCGCGATAAGGAGGTAAGTTATTATACCGAACCGGCATACGCCTCAACGGCCAGGCTTGTTTTCGGAAACACTCCCCAAATGATGGAATTTTTCTCTGTGAAACTAGGTGTTGATTATCCATGGGATAAATATTCGCAAATTGTTGTGAGAGATTTTGTAAGCGGAGCCATGGAAAATACCAGCGCTACAGTTTTTTATGAAGGATTAAATATGTCTGAAGGACAGTTTATTGATCAAAATCAGGATGATATCATCTCTCATGAGCTTTTTCATCATTGGTTTGGAGATTTGGTAACTGCAGAATCTTGGGCAAACCTTCCCTTAAATGAGTCATTTGCTACCTATGCTGAATATTTATGGGATGAATTTAAAAATGGGCGAGACCAGGCTGATTTTAAAGGATTTCAGGATCTGTCGGTTTATATTGGTAATAAAAATAAAGAGAACGTGGATGTGATACGTTTTGATTATGCAGATCGTGAACACATGTTTGATGAAATTAGCTATCAGAAAGGCGGAAGAATCATACATATGCTGCGAAAGACTGTTGGAGATGCGGCTTTTTTCAAAGCACTCAACTTATATCTTACCCGCAATGCCTATAAATCTGCTGAAATTCATGATTTGAGACTTGTTTTTGAAGAGGTAACAGGTACTGACATGAATTGGTTTTTTAATCAATGGTTTCTGGCCTCAGGCCATCCTAAATTAGACATACAGAATAGCTTTGATCCTGAAAGGAAAGAGGTTTCTGTAACCATCAGGCAAAATCAGGACCTGTCAAAAACTCCGCTTTATCGTATTCCTATGGCTATCGATATCTATATTAACGGGAAGATAGAACGTAAGGATATCGTTCTGGATAAGCAAAAGCAATCTTTTATTTTTCCTGGAGCCGCACTTCCAGATCTGGTGAACGTTGATGCTGAAAAATACATTCTAGCTGAAAAATCAGAAGTTAAAACCTTGCAGCACTATGTATTTCAATACGAGCACGCTCCACTTTTTATGGATAGAATGGAGGCGGTAATCATGCTCCTGCAGAAAAAAGATGAAAGTCTTTCAAAAAGGATATTGATTGCGGCTTTCGAAGATAAAAACTGGGTAATTCGTAATGCCGCTTTATTGGTATTGGAATCCCTTTCGAACGAAGAAAAGACCTCAGTTTACCAAAAAATAAAGGAATTGGCTCTGAAAGATAGCAATTCACAGGTAAGAGCTTCGGCGGTTGAAATTCTTGGCAAATATTTCCGATCAATGGATAATCGCACTATTTTCGCAATTACAGAAAGGGATAAATCGCTTGCCGTAAAAAAGGCTACTAATGATGCATCACAAAAATAAAGTAATCCAATTCCTGATGCTAAAGACAGCTATTGGATTCAAATAAAAATTTAAACAGCTTTTTCTGAGCGGAAAGCAGAAAATATCATTTGAATCAGTGCAAGAACAGCAGCAAATAAAAAGGCAGAGAAAAACCCCTGTGTATTGAAATTAGCCATTAATTGATCAACTAATAATACCATTAACACAGTAATAATAAAAGACATTAGTCCGAGCGTTATAAAATTGATAGGGAAAGTCAGAATACGAAGAATCATGCCGATTGTAGCATTGGCTAATGCAATAAGGGTGCCCGCTACAATTGCAGTCCAGAAATTATCTACCGTAACTCCTGGAAGAAGGTATGCAGCAATAGCAACTGCAATTCCCATTAATAATATTTCAATGATTAGTCTCATAATTCGTTTTTATAAAATGTAATAAACAATGAAATTGAATAATCTCTTTTACATTTTCATATTTTTTTTTCTCCTACTTAGTTCCTGTAGGCAGGAAATGCCAAAAGATAAGGTAAGCAGCGAATTGAAAATCGGTCTTTCTGATGATAGTACAGAAGTGATATTATCTAAAGTACCATCGTATATTATCGAAGAATTGAGGTCTGATTCATTGAAGAATACTGAATGGATCAATTTTTTTGCTATTTATAAAGATACTTCCGATCAAGATCTTAGAGATTTTCAATCCGCTTTGGAAGGAACTTATACGATCGCCGAAAAAGTGATCAGGTTTAAGCCAGAAATAGAATTTAAACCTGGCGTGTCTTACTTTGCAAGGTGTTATACTAAAATTCTGCTCAGGAAGCCTGAAGATATTATTTCTACCAGAAAAATATTTACTACCGGCGACTTTATTGAATTTAAATTCAGTTCAGCTAACTAATATATGTATTGCAACCAGCTATTTGCAATGCCGGATAGTTTTTTTATATTTGCATCGATCTGAGAAGAGCCCCGACATTATCGGGGCTCTTTTTTTACCTTCCCATTTTTTTAATGGGATCAAAAAAGGTTGATTATGAATATAGAGAAAAGGGTTGTTGAACTAGTTGAAGAGAAGATCGCTGATCGTCCAGATTTGTTTTTGGTTGATGCGCAGATGCATGCGAGCGGAATTTTGTCTATTTTAGTAGATGGCGATAATGGCGTTGCAATTAGTGATTGCGTTGCAATTAGTCGGCATGTGGGTTTTCATCTTGAAGAGGAAAATACAATTGAACAGGCTTATAGGCTTGAAGTTTCTTCGCCGGGTATTGATACTCCACTAAAATCATTCAGGCAATTTCAGAAAAATATCAATCGCTCCTTGAAAATCAAGTTGTTGGATGGTAATACCAAAGAAGGTAAATTGATCAATGCCGAGGAATCAGGCATTACCATTCAGGAAAGTGTGAAAGAAAAAGGGAAAAAAGCAGAATTGATAGAAAGCTTGATTCCATTTGCAATTATATCAGAAAGTGTAGTTTTAGTGAGTTTTAAATAACGTCCTGTACAAATGGGACAAATTCAATAAAAAATGAGCAATATTAATTTAATCGATTCATTCCAGGAGTTTAAAGACTTCAAGAATATTGACCGTCCTACGGTTATTAGTGTTTTAGAAGAGGTTTTCCGCAGCATGTTACGTAAAAGGTATGGTACCGACGAGAATTGCGATGTGATTGTGAACCCGGATAATGGTGATTTGGAGATCTGGCGTACCCGAACCGTAATGGAGGATGGATTTTCTGAAGATGATGATCTGGAGATTGAACTGGCAGAAGTAAAAACTTTTGACGCTGATCTAGAAGTTGGTGATGATTTTATCGAACAGATCACGCTTGAAAGTTTTGGCCGCAGAGCAATACTTGCTGCCCGACAAACACTCGTTTCAAAAATTCTTGAACTTGAAAAAGACGAAATATTTAAAAAATATAAAGATCGTGTTGGCGAAATAGTTTCTGGTGAAGTTTATCAGGTTTGGAAAAAAGAAACACTGGTGCTTGATGATGAAGGCAACGAGCTTTTATTACCAAAAACTGAGCAGATTCCTGCAGATTATTTCAAAAAAGGAGATTCTGTACGTGCAATAATCGAAAAGGTAGAAATGTTAAATGGCAACCCCAAGATTATTATTTCACGTACTGCACCAGAGTTCCTGCAGCGTTTGTTCGAAATGGAAGTTCCTGAAATTTTTGATGGCCTAATTACCATTAAAAAGATTGTACGTGAGCCTGGTGAAAGAGCAAAAGTTGCGGTAGAATCTTATGATGACAGAATTGATCCTGTAGGAGCCTGTGTGGGCATGAAAGGGTCACGTATTCATGGTATAGTTCGTGAACTAAAGAATGAAAATATTGATGTGATCAACTTTACAAACAATATTTCATTGTATATTCAAAGAGCTTTAAGTCCGGCTAAGATCACCAGTATCAAACTAGATGAAGAAGAAAAAAGAGCAGCAGTATATTTGAAACCAGATCAAGTTTCGCTGGCTATTGGCCGTGGTGGACACAATATTAAGTTAGCCGGAAAGCTGACAGGATTCGAGATCGATGTATACCGTGAAGCAATTGAAGATGATGAGGATGTGGATATTGAGGAATTCTCAGATGAAATTGAAGGCTGGATAATTGATGAATTCAAGCGTGTTGGACTGGATACAGCAAAATCAATTCTGGCATTAAATGCAGATGAATTGGTAAAACGTACCGATCTAGAAGAAACAACAGTGAAGGATGTAATTGAGATTCTGAAGTCAGAATTCGAATAAGTTATTTTGAGTTGTGATAGTTGAAAAAAAATCCGGGCACAGAAATTGCCCGATCCCAAAACATATACTATATAAAAAACGTACTTTTGTACAAAAATAGCGAGGTTAATTAATAAATGTCAGAAGGTAAAAGCACAAATTTACTTAAAACTGCGAAGGAGCTGAATATTGGCTTGTCTACAGCGGTTGAGTTTTTAGGAAAAAAAGGTTTCAAAGTTGAAGCTAGACCCAATACTAAACTCACCGATGAGATGTATGATGTTCTTCTTAAGGAGTATCAAGGTGATAAGATTGTAAAAGAGGAAGCCAAACAAATTGTGATAGGCAAGATTCGGCGCGATGATGTCCCTTTTGCCGTTGAGAAGTTAGAGCCACAGCAATCAAAAGAATTTGAACAAGAAGAGATTCTGATCAAGAATGTAAATCCTTTTACTACTCCTGCGGCCGAGAAACCAAAGGAGACTGTACGTGTTGAACCTACACCTGATGAAAGTCCTTTACCTGGTGTAAAAGTGGTAGGTAAGATTGATTTAAATCAGCTAAATTCAAAAACCCGTCCTGAAAAGAAAAGCCCTGAACCAGAAAAATCTGCTCCAGAAGCGGTTGTTATACCCCAACCAGTTGCTCCGGTACCAGTAATTGCTGAGCCAGTTGCAGTAAAAGAACCAGCAGTTTTACAACCTCCAAAGCTTGAAACAGCTGCTCCGGTTAATGAGGTTACAGAAACTCCAAAGGCCCTAGATAAAGTTGAGCCTGAAGTAGTAGCAGCTCCAGTTGCCATTACGCCCCCAGCAGCTCCGCCTGTACAAGAAAAACAAGAAAATAAACCGAATACGCAAGAAGGAAATCCCAATGCAACATTTATACGCGCTAAAGCAGATCGTTTATATGGCCCCAATGTAGTCGGACGTATTGAATTGCCAATAGCACAGCCACGTCATGGTCAGCCTGTAGCATCATCGTCTGCAGCTGCAGGCGCTGATCATAAACGTAAGCGCAAGCGTAAAAATAATGCTCCTAGTGGTCAGCCGGGACAAGCTCCTCAGCAGGGACAGGCAGGAACTGCTCCACGTCCGGCACCTGGTGCTGGATATCAGGGAAACCGTCCAGATTTCAGAGGAAGCAGACCAGCACCAGCTGCTGGTGGAGCGGCTCGTCCAGATTTTAGAAACAAACCGCGTACACCAGATGCTCCAAAGGCTGAACCTACGGATAAAGAAATTCAGGATCAGATCAAAGCAACACTTGCCCGCTTAAGTGGAGCAGGTAAATCAAGTAAATTTGCACAGCGTGCTAAATTACGCCGTCAAAAGCGTGATGATGTTGCTCAAACAGCTGAAGATGCTGCACTAGAACTTGAAGCACAATCCAAAACCATTAAGGTAACCGAATTTGTTACTGCAAATGAATTAGCGCTCATGCTTGATGTTCCTGTAACTCAGGTTATTTCTACCTGTATGAGTTTGGGAATGTTTGTTTCAATCAACCAAAGGCTTGATGCTGAAACCCTGACCATTGTAGCTGATGAGTTTGGCTTCGAAGTAGAATTTGTAAAACCTGAAGACGAAGAAAGCGGATTATTCGGAGAAGAAGATAAGCCGGAAGATCTATTACCAAGAGCCCCAATCGTAACTGTAATGGGTCACGTGGATCATGGTAAAACGTCTTTACTTGACTTTGTTCGTAAAACTAATGTGATTGCTGGCGAAGCCGGAGGTATTACCCAGCATATTGGTGCTTATGAGGTTACCCTTGAAAACGAAAGGAAAATAACATTTTTAGATACTCCTGGTCACGAAGCCTTTACGGCCATGCGTGCAAGGGGAGCAAATGTTACTGATATTGCGATTATTGTAATTGCTGCAGATGATAGTGTGATGCCTCAAACGCGTGAAGCTATTAATCATGCGCAAGCCGCAAATGTGCCCATCGTATTTGCCTTTAGTAAGGTAGATAAGCCGGGTTCGAATGCTGAAAAGATTCGTGAGCAGCTTTCTACCATGAATATTCTGGTTGAAGACTGGGGTGGAAAATATCAAAGTCAAGAAATTTCTGGTAAAACAGGAATGGGTATCGACCTATTACTTGAAAAAGTTTGCCTAGAGGCCGATATGCTTGAATTAACTGCCAATCCTAACAAACGTGCAGTTGGCACTGTTATCGAAGCAGCGTTGGATAAAGGTAGGGGTATCGTTACTACCGTATTGATCCAGTCGGGAACACTTAAGGTTGGTGATGCCATACTTGCCGGTGGATATAGCGGTAAGGTTAAAGCTTTACATAATGAACGCGGCGTTAAATTAGACCATGCCGGACCATCAACTCCTGTTCAGGTGCTTGGTATGCAGGGTGCACCTACATCAGGAGATAAATTCAACGTGATGGAAAGTGAAGTTGAAGCACGCCAAGTTGCAAATAAGAGATTACAATTACAACGTGAGCAGGGTTTACGAACCCAGAAACATATCACGCTTGATGAAATTGGACGTCGTTTGGCAATCGGAAACTTTAAAGAGCTGAATGTAATTGTTAAGGGTGACGTGGATGGTTCAATCGAAGCATTATCCGATTCATTACTGAAACTCTCTACTGAGCAGATTCAGGTTAATATCATTCATAAATCAGTTGGTCAAATCTCTGAATCTGATGTATTACTTGCTTCAGCTTCTGATGCGATCATCATTGGTTTCCAGGTTCGTCCTTCAGCTAGTGCACGTAAATTAGCCGAAGCTGAACA
>CAMDQV010000018.1 GCA_945906015.1 Pedobacter schmidteae
TAAGGTTAACGTTTGTAGGGTTTATGAACGTTCATCCACAAACGGCTGCGTACAGGGCTTTGATATTTTGTATTAAGAATGATAATAGCATTAACGCCCTGTCCAATACCGCGCAAGGCGGTTATGAATGTGAAGTGATCTAAAAAAAAGATATAATCCAAAAAAGATATAAAACAAAAAATCCGACCAAAGACCGGATTTTTTATCAATAAATATTTTGACTTCGATTAACAGTATTGATCAAATGCCTGACTCAGGTTATCAGCAATCATTTGAGCCGGCCTACCTTCAATCTGATGACGCTCAATCATATGCACTAATTTGCCATCCTTAAACAAGGCAATTGCAGGCGAAGATGGAGGGTAAGGCAGCATATGAGCTCTGGCTGTATCCACCGCTTCTTTTTCCATTCCTGCGAATACCGTAATAAATCTATCCGGGTGTTTTTCATTCTGTGTGGAGATCCTGGCAGCAGGACGGGCATTGGCAGCAGCGCAACCGCAAACTGAATTAACCATGACCAAAACTGTGCCTTCTGATTTTATAGCCTGATCAACTTCTTCAGCTGTCCTCAGATCCTGAAATCCGGCATTGGTCAGTTCCTGACGCATAGGTGCCACTAAATATTCTGGATACATATCTTATTTTAAATTAATGAATTAAAAATTGAAATTAAACAAAGTTAAGTATTTGAAGGTCATACCTGCTAAATTATCGGAATTTAACGCTGGAATTACCAAAACATTTTGCCTGATTCAATCAAAATAGAATAAATGCCGTCAAAAAAAGACTTATACCATTCCATTGTAATAAAATCAAATTCCTGATTTACCCGCAGCCAACTTCGTCAATTTAGTCAAAAAAACTGTACTTTTGCCGAATGTTTTAAAAGCTGATACCTTTTGGTTAGTACTTGAAAGAATCGTGGCTTTTAAAAAAAAATAATTATTTATTTATCAATACGTTAACTCGTATTTAAATCACAAACTATGTCATCAGTAGAGACAAACTATGTGCCTTACAAAGTTAAGGACATCACATTAGCAGAATGGGGCCGTAAAGAAATCGGTCTTGCAGAAGCAGAAATGCCAGGATTAATGGCACTTCGCGAAGAATTCGGAGCTTCAAAACCACTAAAAGGTGCCCGCGTCGCAGGATGTTTGCACATGACTATTCAAACAGCTGTTTTAATTGAAACACTTGTTGAATTAGGCGCTGAAGTTACCTGGTCATCATGTAACATTTTCTCAACTCAAGATCATGCTGCTGCTGCAATTGCTGCTGCAGGAATTCAGGTTTATGCCTGGAAAGGTCTTAATGAAGAAGAATTTGACTGGTGTATAGAACAAACTTTACATTTCGGTCCGGAACGCAATCCATTGAACATGATTTTAGATGATGGCGGCGATCTAACAAATATGGTATTTGACAGATTCCCTGCGCTGATCGCAGCAATCAAAGGTCTTTCTGAAGAAACCACTACCGGAGTTCACCGCTTATACGAGCGTATGAAAAACGGAACATTGCACTTACCTGCAATTAACGTGAACGATTCTGTCACAAAATCTAAATTTGACAATAAGTACGGTTGTCGTGAATCATTAGTAGATGCGATCCGTCGTGCAACTGATGTGATGATGGCTGGTAAAGTAGCTGTTGTTTGTGGTTATGGTGATGTGGGTAAAGGTTCTGCAATTTCATTAAGTTCACAAGGTGTTCGTGTTATCGTAACTGAAATTGACCCAATCTGTGCTTTACAGGCTGCAATGGAAGGTTATGAAGTGAAGAAATTAACTACAGCAATTAAAGAAGCAGATATCGTAGTAACCACTACTGGTAACTGTGACATTGTTCGTGGCGAACATTTCCTTGCTCTAAAAGACAAAGCGATTGTTTGTAATATCGGTCATTTTGATAATGAAATTGACATGGCATGGTTAAACGAAAACTATGGCAATACTAAAGTTGAGATCAAACCACAGGTTGATAAGTACACAATCAATGGTAAAGATGTGATTGTTCTGGCCGAAGGTCGCTTAGTGAATTTAGGATGTGCAACTGGTCACCCATCATTCGTCATGTCAAATTCATTCACCAATCAGACTTTAGCACAATTAGAACTTTGGACTAACTCTGCCAATTATGAAAACAAGGTTTACGTTCTTCCTAAATATCTGGATGAAAAAGTTGCTCGTTTACATCTTGCAAAGATTGGAGTTGAACTTGAAACGCTAGATCAGCATCAGGCAGATTATATTGGTGTTCCTGTTCAAGGTCCGTTCAAAGGGGACGCGTATAGGTATTAAGGAAGGGTGTTATCTGTTGTCAGTTGTCAGTTGTCTGGCTAACGACATCTGGAAACTTTAAACCGATAACTGTTAACTGATAACTGACAACTGACAACTGATAACTGATAACTATTAACTAAAAAAAATGCTTACTTACGAGTAAGCATTTTTTTTGAAAAAACGGTTTGTATCTTAGGCCTTGGTAATTCAATCATTAAAAATTAAATAGTTGCCCAACTTCATATAATTATAAAAGAAAATCTTAGCTTATTCAATACTTTACCTAACCATCAATCACACTCCCGAAAACAAATAATATTAACAGACAACTGATAACAGACAACTGATAACCGATAACCGATAACTGATAACTGACAACCGATAACCGATAACTGACAACCGATACCCCCATGCCAAACCTCTCCATTAATATCAATAAAATAGCCACCCTTCGCAACTCTCGAGGCGGTAATAATCCAGATCTGGTAAAAGTAGCACTTGATGCAGAACGCTTTGGTGCTGAAGGGATAACCGTTCACCCTCGCCCAGATGAAAGGCATATCCGCTACCAAGATGTGTTTGACCTAAAAAAGGCGATTCATACAGAGTTTAATATTGAAGGCAATCCTAAAGAACAAAAATTTGTAGAGTTGGTCATGGCCAATACCCCTGCGCAAGTTACCCTGGTGCCAGATGTTGAAGGACAACTAACCTCTAACCATGGCTGGGATACCATCAAACACCAATCCTATTTAAAAGATATTATCGCTGAATTTAAAGCAGCAGGAATCAGGGTCTCCATTTTTGTGGATCCCAGTGAAGAGATGGTTGAAGCTGCAAAAACTACCGGTACCGACCGTATTGAACTTTATACCGAGGCCTATGCTTCAGGATATCATGAAGATAAAGCCCGTGCTATAAAACCTTACATTTTGTCCGCAAAGATGGCTGATCAACTTAACTTAGGCATCAATGCAGGTCATGACTTAGATCTTCATAATCTTCAGTATTTTGCTCAGAATATACCAGGTTTACTGGAGGTCAGCATTGGGCATGCATTGATTTGTGATTCACTTTATTTTGGATTGGAAAATACTATTCAAATGTATTTGAAGCAGCTGAAATAGATGCACATTTAATTTTTGAAGGTGCTCATTACTCTAAATACTAATTTTATATAAAATGATTCAAACGCTGGACATTGTTAAATTCCTGGATATGGCTGATACTACACCTGTGGTAGATGTTAGAACTCCTTTGGAATTTGAACATGCCAGTATTCCGGGTGCATTTAATCTTCCTATCTTCTCCAATGAAGAACGGGTACAAGTTGGCACAACCTATAAACAAAAAGGCCGCGAAAAAGCTATTTTGCTTGGTTTTGACCTCACAGGATCCAAATGGTCGGGATTTATTCAACAGGCCTTGAAAATAGCACCCAATAAAAAAATCCTAATCCATTGCTGGCGTGGCGGCATGCGCAGCGGAGCCATGGCCTGGGCATTGAACCTGTATGGTTTTGAAGTTTATCTATTAGAAGGCGGCTATAAACGCTATCGGAATTGGGTGTTGACTCAGTTCAAAGAAAAATATCCCATCCTGATTTTAGGCGGGATGACCGGATCAGCTAAAACCAAAACTCTGGTAAAGCTAAAAGAGCTCGGACAGCAAGTAATTGATCTAGAAAACCTTGCTCAACATCAGGGATCTTCGTATGGTTCGATGGGGTATTTGATACAACCTAGTCAAGAACATTTTGAAAACTTACTGGTATCGCAACTCATTAAAACAGATAAAACAAAACCCCTTTGGCTCGAAGATGAAAGCCTGTCGATCGGGAAATGCTTTATCCCCAATTCAATTTTCAAGCAGATGCGTGAATCTGCACTCTTGAAACTTGAAATACCCTTTCAGGAACGGGTCAACTTTCTGGTTCAAGAATATGGAAAACTCAATAAAGAATTCCTAATCGAAAGTACTACAAGAATTGAAAAAAGACTTGGCCCTGAACAAACCCGCGATTCTATTGCTGCCATAAATGAAGACCAGATGGAGGTTTTTATCAAATTAGTATTGGTTTACTATGATAAAACCTATGCCAACGGCCAGGGCAAAAGAGAAGAAAAAAATATCCATATCATTGAATGCAGCAGTACAGAAGCAGAAGAAAACAGCATGATCTTGTTAAATTACATTCAATCAAAACAAAATAAAAAAGCAATGGTACATACTTAAAATTGTATTGTAACATCTCATATCTCAATACTCAATACTCAATACTCAAAAAATGGCTCCCGAAGAAATAAAATTAACCCAATATTCACACGGTGCAGGCTGCGGATGCAAGATCAGTCCAGCAGTTCTTGATCAGATTCTTCACAGCTCCATAAAACATGCCGTAGATCCAGCTTTATTAGTTGGCAATAATACCCGTGATGATGCAGCGGTATTAGATCTGGGTAACGGAACCGCTTTAATATCTACGACTGATTTTTTTATGCCTATTGTGGATGATGCTTATGATTTTGGAAGGATCGCTTCTGCAAATGCAATCAGTGATGTATATGCCATGGGAGGAAAACCTGTGCTGGCTATAGCCATTCTAGGTTGGCCCATCGATAAATTATCGCCTGAGGTTGCACAAAAAGTTCTCGAAGGATCGAGGTCCATTTGCGCTGAAGCAGGCATCACCCTTGCTGGCGGACATAGCATTGATAGCACTGAGCCTATTTTCGGGCTCGCAGTAAACGGAATGGTCGCTATTGAGCACTTAAAGCAAAACTCAACAGCAATTGCAGGCTGCAAACTATATTTAACCAAAGCATTAGGTGTTGGCATTCTAACCACCGCACAAAAAAAAGGAATTCTAAAACCTGAGCATGCTGCCATTGCACCTAAGAGCATGTCGATGTTAAACAAGATTGGCGAAACACTGGGTAAACTGGGCTATGTAAAGGCAATGACAGATGTAACCGGATTCGGATTATTAGGGCATTTATCTGAGATGTGTGAAGGAAGTGATTTGCAGGCAATTATTGAATTTGACAAAGTTCCCAAAATAGCAGAGATCGACGAATACCTCAACCAAAACTCTGTACCGGGAGGAACCAACAGGAATTGGGCAAGCTACGGGCATAAAGTAAAGCCCATTTCAGAAAGGCAAAAACACATTCTGGCAGACCCTCAAACAAGTGGGGGCCTATTAGTTGCCATTCAAGAAGATAAAAGCATTGAATTTGAACAGATCCTAAGAACCAATGGCATTCCAGAACAAAATATTGTTTGCTTCGGCACTTTATCAGCAAGAACCAGTGAAAAACTAATTGAAGTTATTTAATCAAATAACTAAAAAAACACTCTATTCTATTAAAAATTGGCATAATTTTGGTGAATAATGAATTTAAAAGCTATAAAAAAATCAGTAATACTCGCGTTTATACTATTCAGCACCATTTTTATCAATGGATGCGGTAATGAAACAACGATCAATGAAAATGAAGCATCAGAAGTGATCGCCGAATATCTCGAATCCAATCCGGAGTTTAAAGCAGCCTCGTTTAACTTTGGTGAAATAAAGTTCAAGGGCGAAAAAGACCAGGAAGAGCTCCGTAAATATGAAGCTCTAGAAGAGAATGGACTCATCAAAATGGATCTTATTGAAGGAAAAAAACGGTTTTTTTCAAAAGACAGCATCTTTGTTTATCAAATCAGCTTAACAGAGAAGGCCGCATCACTGGTTATCAGTCAGGGAAAAGATAAAGCAAAAGTTAAGACTGTGTTTTATGTTTTGGATGAAAGCAAACCAGTAAACTTTATAAAATCAGCCAGCAAAACTGCTAAAGCTACCGTTAGCTTAAAAAGAAAAGAAACAGATTTTTATTCTTTTGACAATAGCAAAGCATCCAACGGTGAATTCATCACAAAAACCTATAAACTGAAGCTTAAAAAAGAAGCGGGTTGGGTGGTTACAGGAGAATAACGGCGGGGTAACAATCATCTGTTTGTAATATTCTTTCACGAATTGCCAGTACTCGAAGTTTGACCATATTTTTTCTTGCGAAAAGATTTGACGTTCAATGAAATATGGTGAAAATGATTATTTTTGAACAACAAAACTCCCCTTATTTTAATGAAGTTAAATATAGATTATCAGGAAAAATTTGAGCAACGTCACATCGCTCCAAATGCAAAAGATGTTAACGAAATGCTTGAAGTTATTTGTGTAGATTCTATCGATGAATTGATCCAGCAGACCGTACCGGCAAACATCCGGTTAAAAAAAGCATTAAACCTTCCGGCGGCAAAAAGTGAGTTCGATTACCTGAATGATCTAAAGCTAACGGCTTCAAAAAATAAAGTTTTTAAGACCTATATCGGTCAGGGATATCACGATGTGATTATTCCTGGTGTGATTCAACGTAACATTCTAGAAAATCCGGGATGGTATACCCAATACACTCCTTACCAGGCAGAAATAGCACAGGGCCGTTTACAAGCCTTATTGAATTTCCAAACCATGGTGGTCGACCTTACCGGGATGGCCATTGCCAATGCATCTTTACTTGACGAGGGAACAGCAGCTGCCGAAGCCATGTTTATGCAGTATAGCCTCCGTAAAAATGAAAATGCCAACGTATTTTTTGTTTCTCAAGAAGTACTTGCTCAAACTATTGATATTTTAAAAACCCGTGCTGCTCCTTATCAAATTGAAGTACGCATCGGTGATCATCAAACTATTGAACTGGATGAAACCATGTTTGGAGCAATGCTTCAATATCCTGCAGGTAAAGGAGAAGTGTATAACTATTCTGATTTTGCTAAAAAGGCACAAGAAAAAGACATCAAAATCACAGTTGCTGCGGATATTATGTCATTGGCACTTTTAAGCCCTCCGGGCGAATGGGGCGCCGACATAGTGGTAGGATCAACTCAGCGCTTTGGTATTCCAATGGGTTTTGGTGGTCCGCATGCTGCATTCTTTGCCACAAAAGACGAATACAAACGTTCGCTTCCTGGAAGAATTATTGGAGTAACCATTGACTGTGCTGGTAATTATGCACTTAGAATGGCTCTTCAAACACGTGAGCAGCATATTCGCAGAGATAAAGCAACCTCAAACATTTGTACAGCACAAGCCTTACTGGCAATTATGGCTAGTATGTATGCCATCTATCATGGCCCAAAAGGAATAAAACTTATTGCAGAACGGATTCACGGACTGACCGTATTCTTGTCAAAAGCATTAGAAAGTTTAGGATACAAACAAGACAATCAATTTTTCTTTGATACACTAAAATTAGATCTGGGCGAACTCAAAAATTCGATACATGCTGAAGCCATCAATAATGAGGTCAACCTGAATTATGAAGGTTCATTGGCCAGTATCACGCTTGATGAAACCACAACTACAGAAGATGTATTAACGTTGATCCGATTTTTTGCAAAAGTAAAAGGTAAAAGCATGTATGATCTTGACCTTGATGGATTAAAGTCTGATATCAGGTTACAAATTCCATCTGAGCTGCAAAGAAAATCAAGCTTTTTAACCCATCCAGTATTCAACTCGCATCATTCAGAACATGAGATGCTCCGATATATCAAATCACTTGAAGCAAAAGATCTATCGCTTTGTCATTCCATGATCGCTTTAGGTTCATGTACCATGAAACTGAATGCAACTACTGAGATGGTTCCAGTTACTTGGGCCGAATTTAGTAAGATACATCCATTTGCTCCAACCGATCAGGTGGGAGGATATATGCAGATTTTTGCTGAATTAAATGAATGGCTTAGCGAGATTACAGGCTTTGCAGCAATGAGTTTACAGCCCAATTCGGGAGCGCAAGGCGAATATACCGGACTGATGGTTATCCGCGCTTATCATTTGGACAGAGGCGACACACAACGTAATGTAGCCTTAATACCTTCTTCAGCACATGGCACCAACCCGGCTTCAGCTGCTATGGCAGGCATGAAGATTATCATCGTAAAATGTGATGAAAAAGGGAATATTGACCTTGCCGACTTAAAAGAAAAAGCTGCAGAACATGCACAAGATCTATCCTGTTTGATGGTAACTTACCCATCTACACATGGAGTTTTTGAAGAATCAATCATAGAGATTTGCCAGATCATTCATCACTATGGCGGACAGGTTTATATGGACGGTGCAAACATGAATGCTCAGGTAGGATTAACGAGCCCGGCAGCCATTGGGGCCGACGTTTGTCACTTAAACCTCCACAAAACATTCTGTATCCCTCATGGCGGGGGTGGTCCGGGAATGGGTCCAATTGGAGTTGCAAAACACCTGGTTCCTTATTTGCCAGGACATTCACTTATAGAAATGGGTAACAGTAAATCCATTTCGGCAGTTTCATCTGCACCTTGGGGCTCTGCATCCATATTGCTAATATCTCATGCTTATATTGCGATGATGGGCGGAGAGGGATTGGCCAATGCAACAAAATTTGCGATTCTGAACGCCAATTATATTAAGGCCCGCTTAGAAAGCTCCTACCCGGTTCTATATTCAGGAAGTCAAGGACGATGCGCACATGAGATGATCTTAGATTGCCGTGCATTCAAAAATTTTGGTGTTGAGGTTACTGATATTGCCAAAAGATTGATGGATTATGGCTTCCATGCTCCCACTGTTTCATTCCCAGTAGCTGGAACAGTAATGATTGAGCCCACAGAATCAGAACCAAAGCATGAATTGGATCGTTTTTGTGATGCTATGATTGCTATCCGTGCTGAGATTGAAGAAGTGGAAAATGGAACTATGGATAAAATCGATAATCCATTGAAGAATGCCCCTCATACTTCAGCTGTGGTAACAGCAAATGGCTGGGCACATCCTTATTCCCGTCAGCAAGCTGCCTTCCCGCTACCTTATGTTACAGCATACAAATTCTGGCCATCGGTTGGAAGAGTGAATGATACGCATGGCGACAGAACACTAATTTGTTCATGCCCACCTGTAGAATCTTATGCTGAAGAAGTAGTATAAATTTATTTCTAAAATCAATAGTATTAACCTACCCTGCCCCCAAAAAGGCAGGGTATTTTTTTTAGATCAATCTGGCGACAATCAGCGCAACTAAAAATTAGTACTGATTTAAAATATATGTTATTGTCAAAAAGAGGTAATTTATCGGAGATCATACTAAATTTTGAAAGAACCCAGTTATCTTCGGCTTCAAATAATTTATAACTCAAAATGAAAAAAACGAGTGCAACCCTAAGCCTGATTGCTTGCATGTTCTTCATGACGGCTTTTAACCCAATTAAAGATGATATTTATACCGTTGATGTTGAGCGTTCAACCATTGAATGGTCAGCTAAAAAAGTAGGTGGCGGCCATACAGGAACAGTAAAAATTACCGATGGGACCCTGATTTATACTGGGAAAGCCTTGAAAGGCGGAAGCTTTCAAATGAATATGTCAAGCATCACATCTGATAATGCTCGCGTTACAAACCACTTAAAGTCTGATGATTTCTTCTCTGCAGAAAAGAATCCCATGTCGAAATTTGAGATCACCAAAGTGACAAGTGCAGGTACAGATCGTGTAAATATTACCGGAAATCTGAGCATTAAAGGATTTACTCACCCAGTTACATTTCCGGCAAGCGTAAAACAGCAAAAAGGCGTTTTAGTTGCAGTGGCAAGTGGTATCCGAGTTGACCGTACTAAATATGATATCAAATTCCGTTCAAAAACTTTCTTTGGCGACATCGGCGATAAAGCAATTGATGATGAATTTGAGCTGAGTATTAATTTAACGGCGAAGAAAGGATAATCAGAGATCAAAAATCAAGAATGTTTTGAATTTATTATTGAGATGTTGTTGATTTTTGGTCTGTTGCCTTCTATCTGTTGTCTGTTATCTGTTGTCTGGCTAACGTACCCAATCTGATAACAGACAACCGATAACTGATAACTGACAACTGACAACTGACAACTGTTTTCTACAAAATCCTAAACCCCTCATTCTCAAATCCCACCTTAGCAATTGCTTTGCTTTTTGCGTGATAAAAAAGGCATTGCCAATGCTCTTCCACTGCTCTGATGCCGTATTCCTGTCTTAATTCCATGGATTTACGGCCATCAAAGTCGTATTTGGCTATGAACTTCCGCAATAATTGTTCAGGCTCGGGAAGTATATCGGCACCAAAAAAAATAGTTTTCTCATCTTCATTAATCAAGAATACTTGGTGATTTTCGCAATGCCCACCAGTAAACTCATAGGATATATCCTGATTAAATTGCCCGCTGCCTTCAATAAAATGTACCGAACCACTGCGTTGCATAAAATCAAATATCTCAGTTTTGTAGGAGCGTGATGGCTTACTGTATGCGGCTTCCCACTCACCACGCTGAATCACATACTCCGCATTCGGAAAAGTAAGGGATACTTGACTGCCGCTATCATTCACCATCCCACCTGCATGATCAAAATGTAAATGCGACATCAATACCAAAGTCACATCACTGGGATCATAGCCATTGCGACGCATATTTTCATGGATCAGCGGCTCGCCCGACTCGCCCTTAAACCCAAGGCCGGTATCCAGAATGATTAGATCATTATTAGTTTCAACAAGAAATGGCTGAACAAAAATGAAGAGTGAAGCAGGCCTATCTTTGGGATTATGGATGGCTGGATTGAACGGAATGAATGTCTTTGAGCTATCTACTGAATAAGATCCTTCATATAAGGCTAAAGCTTTCAACGATCTTTGTTTATTATAAGGTTAAATTCTATTTTTACAAATTACTATTCAAAGATATGCAAAAAAAGTGGGTGGAACGGGAGCTTGAAAACCTTACTGCAATAGCAGGATTGCAAGAATCTCTGAAAATTGACCGTATTCTGGCAGAGCTTCTGGTTAAACGTGGGATCAACACCTATGAGGAGGCTCATCATTACTTCAGACCGACACTTGAGCAGCTTCATGACCCCTTTTTAATGAAGGATATGGATTTGGCCATTGACCGCATAGCGCAGGCTATACAATCGGGCGAAAAGATTCTCATTTATGGCGATTACGATGTAGATGGCACCACCGCGGTTGCACTTACCTATAGTTTTTTTCAGAAACACTATTCTGAAATTGATTTCTATATTCCTGATCGCTATCTTGAAGGATACGGTATATCCACACAGAGTATTGACTATGCTTCTGAGAACGGGTATACCCTCATTATCGCACTCGACTGCGGAATAAAATCAAACGATAAAATTGAATATGCTATTGAAAAAGGCGTAGATTTTATCATCTGTGACCATCACCTTCCGGGAGATAGTTTACCGGCGGCCATTGCAGTTCTGGATCCCAAGCGACCGGATTGTGAGTATCCCTACAAAGAATTATCAGGTTGCGGCATCGGGTTTAAACTCATTCAGGCCTATGCCCAGAAGCATAATCTTCCCTTTGAGGAGGTCAGTACTTACCTAGACCTTGTTGCCTGCAGCATTGCATCTGACATTGTACCCATTACTGGCGAGAACAGGGTTTTAGCCTGGCTTGGATTGCATAAACTGAATACTGATCCATGCAAAGGCTTAACCGCACTCATGAATCTATCCGGAAAAAAAGACGACCTCACCATCACGGATGTGGTTTTCACAATTGGCCCTAGAATTAATGCAGCCGGCAGAATTGACGATGCCAAGCATGCAGTAAACTTACTTATTGCTGATAGTGATGCCTTTGCGTTTGAAAAAGGGCAGATCATTAACATCAAAAATACCGAACGTAGAGAACACGACAGCCAGATCACGGAGCAGGCCTTAGCAATGATTGATTCCAATCCTGATCTGATTGCCATGAAAACTACGGTTTTATATAACCATGATTGGCATAAAGGCGTGATTGGTATTGTGGCTTCGCGCCTGACCGAAAAATATTACCGCCCAACCATTGTGTTGACCAACTCGAACGGATTTGCCGCTGGCTCTGCTCGGTCGGTGATCGGATTCGACCTGTATGAAGCATTGAGCGAATGCAGTGACCTACTAGTACAGTTTGGAGGCCATAAATTCGCAGCAGGAATGACCTTGAAAACGGAGAATATCGCGGCATTTCAGCAACGCTTTGAAGAGGTGGTATCCAGAACCATAACTGATGAACAACTGACTCAGTCAATCAGTATTGATGCCGAAATTGCACTAAAACACATCGATGCCAAATTTTTCCGGATCTTAAAACAGTTCGAGCCCTTTGGTCCGCAAAACATGGCACCCGTTTTTCTTAGCAAAAATGTTTATACTTACGGAAGTGCATCTCTGGTAGGAACCAATCATTTGAAAATGAATGTACATCAGAATGACCAGAACTATTATAATTGCATCGGATTTAACTTAGGAGAATTTCTGCCTATGATCAATTCTGGCGATCCAATTGATATTTGTTATACTATTGAAGAAAACGTATGGAAAGAGAAACGAGCGATACAACTGAACATCAAGGGAATACGAGCGTCTCTTCCAATCCTAAACGAATGATACTCAGAGCAGAGAACCTCGTCAAAAAATATAAGCAGCGAACCGTTGTGGATAATGTGTCTTTCCATGTTTCGCAAGGAGAGATTGTTGGTTTGCTGGGGCCAAATGGGGCAGGTAAAACAACCTCCTTTTACATGATTGTAGGGCTAATTAAGCCCAATCAAGGTCATGTTTATTTGGATGATCAGAACATTACCGAAAATGCCATGTACCGAAGAGCACAGAAAGGGATCGGCTACCTGGCACAGGAGGCTTCAGTGTTCAGGAAACTAACGGTTGAAGACAATATCAAAGCGGTGCTTGAAATGTCGAAACTTAGCAAAGAGGAGCAAAAGCATAAACTCGAAGAGCTGATTGATGAATTCAGTCTGCATAAGGTTCGAAAAAATCGTGGCGACCTTTTATCGGGTGGTGAGCGACGCAGAACCGAGATTGCGAGGGCGCTTGCAGCAGATCCCAATTTCATCCTTCTGGATGAACCTTTTGCAGGAGTTGACCCCATAGCGGTTGAAGAGATTCAAAGTATTGTAGCCAAACTTAAACTACGCAATATTGGTATCTTGATTACCGATCATAATGTGCAGGAAACCCTCTCAATAACAGATAGAGCCTATCTTTTGGCAGAAGGAAAGATCATGTTGACCGGCACTCCACAAGAGATCGCTAACAATGAAATGGCTAAAAAATTCTATCTTGGCCAAAACTTTGAACTACGAAAAAAGCAAATTCTGACCCGCTAATACAGCCTATAAAAAATGACACTAGTTAATTCCATTTTTGCCTGGATTATGAAAAAGCGGATGCACCAGATCGAGCTTTTCATAAAATATCCATATGATGTTCAGGATGAGTGGTTCCAGAATTTAATAGCTACCGCACAACATACAGAATGGGGGAAAATACATGGTTATGAGTCAATCTTTAACCAAGAACAGTTCAAAGAACGGGTTCCGATCCAGACCTATGACAGCCTTAAGCCCTATATAGAAAAAATGCTCAGTGGCGAGCAAAATGTACTCTGGCCTTCAGAAATAAAATGGTTCGCCAAATCATCGGGCACTACCAACGACCGAAGTAAGTTTATTCCGGTGAGTGAAGAATCACTAGAGGAATGTCATTTTAAAGGCGGCAAAGACCTGCTTTCGATGTATTGCAATAACCGTCCGGATACCCGAATATTTACCGGGAAATGCCTAGTTCTGGGTGGCAGCCATCAAATCAATCAGCTGAATGCTGATTCCTGCTCCGGCGACCTTTCGGCCGTACTGATCAAGAATTTACCATTCTGGGCCGAATTCTACCGCACTCCGGATATGTCAATCGCTTTAATGGATAACTTCGAAGAAAAGGTCGAGAAAATGGCTCGGGCAACCATCGATGTGAATGTCACCAATATTTCGGGAGTACCTACTTGGAACATCGTACTTGCCAAACGAATTGTGGAAATTACGGGCAAAGACAACCTGCTTGAAGTATGGCCAAACTTGGAATTTTATTTCCATGGGGCCGTAAACTTTAACCCTTACCGGGAACAGTTTAAAAAGCTGATCCCTTCTGATACTATGTATTATCTGGAAACGTATAATGCTTCTGAAGGATTTTTTGGAATTCAGGATCAGTCAGACTCAGAAGAAATGCTGCTAATGCTCGATTATGGTATTTACTATGAGTTCCTCGCCATGGAAGACCTACATAAAGAAAATCCTAAAACACTGCGACTTGACGAGGTAGAGCTCCACAAAAACTATGCGCTCATCATCTCAACCAATGCTGGTCTATGGCGCTACATGATTGGTGATACCATAAAGTTCACTTCACTATCCCCACACCGCATACAGATTACCGGCCGCACCAAACATTTTATCAATGCCTTTGGCGAAGAACTGATCATTGATAATGCAGAAAAAGGACTTAGCAAAGCCTGCAAAGAGACGGGAGCAATTATCCGCGACTATACTGCATGTCCGATTTATTTCCAGGGCAATAAAGCTGGAGGACATGAATGGATTATTGAGTTTGAGAAAAAACCCGATGACCTTGAGCGCTTCACCGATCTGATGGATCAAACCCTGCGCGAAATCAACTCAGATTATGACGCCAAGCGTTATCATGATATGGCCCTAGGCCGCCCATTAGTCCACCTGGCCCCCGATGGCACCTTCTATGAATGGATGAAAGGCCGCGGCAAATTGGGCGGTCAGCATAAAGTACCACGCTTGGCAAATGACAGGGCATTTGTGGATGAGATATTGAAGTTGTTGTAAGGAAGGGGAAGGGAGTTGTCAGTTGTCTGTTGTCAGTTATCAGTTTTAAGTGGTAAGTGATAAGTTTTAAGTGATAAGTTTCAAGTCCTGTATGCTCAGACTTCAGACCTCCTACCCCAGATAACCGTTAAAATAAACCCAATGTCATCCCGAACCCTGCCCTTTAGCAGGTGAGGGACCTTCGTGAAAACCAATAAAAATTTGCTTTAATAAAACTAAGTTCCTTCACTTCGTTCAGGATGACAGGTGCATAGCGCTTAAAAAAATGGTGTAATGGACAAAAAGTAGGCTAATTATTTGAAGTTT
>CAMDQV010000019.1 GCA_945906015.1 Pedobacter schmidteae
AGATGCTGAATATTTATATTTGCTTTACCTCCATAATGGGCCAATAGATTTTTATCGTCATAATCAACCCAATAATGACCCTCACTCACGCCATTACCTTTTCGATGTGCATAAAGCCCCTTATTGGTCGCAATTTCAATAAATGTAGGATGGGTACGTGTTCCTCCTTCACTTTTATCCGGAGGCAGCACGGTGCTTTCAAGCCATTTTATCGCATCCGGAATGCGGGCAAGGAATTTACTATCACCCGTTAACTGATAGTATTTTAACAATAATAAGGCATTGGTATACGTAAATCCGGGCATTAATGCCGCTGGCTCATAACTACGTGCATAAGTGGGCTCAAGTTCCATATTGTATTGCTGCCCCCATCCTCCCTGCGGATTTCCCTGCTGAGTAATTAGATAAAAATTCATGCCTCTCCTGATTGGATCCAGAAAACGCTCTTCTCCGAGTGTAGCATAACACTGAATTAAAAAATCAATATTTCCAGAAATTACCTCATCGTTGAACGTGTAAAAAGATGTATAATCTTCTTTACCATTTTTGGGATGGTTATTCTTTAAAGGATATCGCTGAGGCCATCCTCCAAGAGGATACTGACTATCAATAATTAGCTGAATTGCTTTGTCCAAAGCAGGTTTATAGGCAATATCCAATTTTTGCAGATAGATCCTCAACAAGAAATTTGCTGGCCCAGAGGTATTAGAATCATCAAAAGTGGTATTGCTATAGTAATAATAATATTCTTCAAAACCCCATGCATTTTTACCTATTGTATTATACCATTGTTTTAAAGAACGATCGCCGGCAAAGTCGATCATGTAATTCCATCCACCCTCAGGCCGCTGCCCCCAGATCAATGCAGCGGCAACTTTCTCTGCAGCTTGATAGTAATATTCATCTCCTGTTGCGTTGTAGGCATCCAAAAAAATATTTCCCATGCTTACTGTTCCTGGATCCTGAACCCATATCTGAGTCTGGTATCCTTCCAGTTCTCCCCAACGACGCGAAAAATCAGGTAAATAATGGGCAACATATCCACCATTAGTACTTGCCTTTTCAACCATAAATTGAGTAGCTCGAAGCATTGCAGAGCGGACATCCTGATTCAGATTTCTGGACTGTGAAAAACTAGTGAAGGCTAACAAAAATAAAAACGAAATAGTACCGAAAACAGATTTGAGCATTGCCATAGTGAATTATTTAATAGTTTACAATATTTCTGACTCTGGCAATCTGCTCATTTGTAAGAATAAGCTTTCCTGCTGCCGCATTTGATTCAAGCTGCTTAACACTTGAAGATGATGGAATAATTGGCCCCATTCCCTTCATTGTTAACATATAAGCCATAGCAAGCTGACTAAGTTCCACTCCCATTTGGTTTGAAATAGCGGCAAGAGCATGTAGTTTAGTCATGTTTTCTGGACTAGTCTTTTCTTTTAGATCTCCTTCATCAAACAAACGGTCGCCAGGACCAGCCGCAACCGGATTTAAATACCTATTAGTTAGAAGCCCTCTTGCCATTGGGCTCCAGCCTATAAATGAGATCCCTTGTTCATAAGCATAATCCAAAACACCCTTATCAATTACTGATTCGCCATCTAACAGGTCAAACTGATTCTGCACCGCAAGGATTCGGCTTCTGACAGAAAGTTGAGACTGAACATTCTGATAGGTTTTGAGAATATCCACACTGGCATTTGAAACAGCAAAATAACGTATAAGATCCTGTTTTACGAGATCTTCAATCGCTTCAAGGCTTTCTTCTGGAGGTGTAATTCCATCAAATCTGTGAAAATATAGCAGGTCAATATGATCAATTTGAAGCCTTTCGAGACTTGCATAAACTGATTCCATGATATTTCCTCTCGAAATCCCGCAATGATTCGGACTTAAACCATCCATTGTGCCGGCCATTTTTGTAGCAAGTACTACATTACGCCGTTGGTTAGGGTTATTTTTAAACCATGTGCCCAAAATCCTTTCACAATTACCTGAGGCATTATTGTATCGATTTGCAGTATCCCAGAAAGTAACACCCAGATCAATGGCTCTATCAAGAATAGTTAAGGAATTCTTTTCATCAATGCGCGAATCATCGCCGCTTTCAGGATAACCCATTTTCCAGGTACCCAAACCTATATTTGATACCTTAAGACCAGAATTACCCAACCTGCGGTAAGGCATATCATTAAAAGAATTGACTACAAAAGGAGCATTGTAAAATGCCTGACCAGGATATTCTGTTTTACTCATCTGAGAATTATTAGATTATGTTTTTTCCGTTTCCAGAGAATATATTTTTATAACATGGAGTATTCTGTAAACACAGAATCAATATTTTTTACGAAAAAATTCCCGAAGGCTTTTCTCCTCTTTTTAATATCCTATCTATAGCCAGTATGGATACCATCAGCTGGCGGGGATAATGATAATGTTCAGCACGAACGCTGGTATGCTTTTCCATCTTCCTGTCACCACTATCAATTACAAAGGCATATTCTGGTCGTACATATTTTTCTCTAATATAGGCTTCTGTCTTGGCAAAACAGTTCAAGGCCCATTCATCACCGGTATGCTCAATCAGGATCAATGCCCCTATTAAGATCTCCTCCTGCAACCAGCGTAATTTATTTAAGGTCCAGGTATTAGTATCGACATTATCCAGAACATGAAAATGACCCCCATATATATCATCCCAAGCTATATCCACATGTCTTTTAAACGCTGCTGAAGCATTTTTAAACAATTTTGCATCCTTGATTAGCACTGCGTAATTCATAACGAAGGCTAAAGTTTCACACCCATGACCGATATCCCCAAACTGTGAGGCTACAGGATCAGTGAGCGCACTCATATCATGAGCCAATGCCTCATTTAACAATTTAAATTCAGGGTTTAAATGATGATTCATAATCGCATCCACACAACGATCTGCTAGGGCTCTGATTTCTGTATCAGGGCGCTGACGCAGCATTTGTGTAGAAAGGCTTAGTAATATCATCCAATGGCCCAGAATGCGCGGACCTGCAAGCCTGTTTTCTGCCTCATAAGCATAGGTAAAATCAGGACGATCATAACGCGCTACAGCTTTAAGAATAATATCTTTAGCCTGATCGAAATACCGCTTATCACCAATAGCCTTTGAATATTCAGCTAAGCCTTCAGCAACAAATAGATTGCCATAGATATCGCCTTCAACTTTTCCAACCGGAATACCTTCTTTGGTAAATGAAGAGATATAATAGGTTCCATCCTTTGGTAATAATTTTAAAATGAAGTTCTTCGATTTAGTAGCTATTTCAAGATATCGGGGTTTCTTTTCAATGTTATTATAAAGAAATGAATACATCCAAATACCCCTACCTTCAAACCAGGCACGTTTAGTAGTACTGATAAGCTTTTTGCTCCGGATATCAATAGAACACATAAATCCACCTAATTCATGATCAACTACATAAGTATCCATATTAGGAATAAACTTCCCTAAAAGGGCTTCCATATAGGTTTCACGAAGCTTTTTCAGGTTAAGTTCTGAGATCTTATTAATTTCGGCAGCAGTTGAAATGTCTTTGGCTAGGGCACCAGTGCTTAATAAGGTTGCACCAAATGAAACTGCACCAATCATTCCAAATCCAGCAACTGAATTTTTTCTTAAAAAATCTCTTCTTGAATATTCTTTATTCATTATAAATCAATTCTACTATACATTTTTAAAAATCATTAGAATTAGCCAAATAAAT
This sequence comes from Pedobacter schmidteae, assembly GCA_945906015.1. Lineage (GTDB taxonomy): Bacteria > Bacteroidota > Bacteroidia > Sphingobacteriales > Sphingobacteriaceae > Daejeonella > Daejeonella schmidteae_A. Next base: position 3,747 of record CAMDQV010000019.1, read on the forward strand.
TTGAGACCTGGCCATTACGTTTTAGCATTCGATTAAGCGCAAGAAGATTTAACATCAGATGACGGGGATGATGATAATGTTCTGCCCTGTTCTTTGCATATTTCTTTAACTGTCTATCGCCAGAAGAGCTCCAAAACAAATTGCCAGACACATTAAAATTCTGTTGAACGTAATCTAGCGTCTCCTTAAAACATTCCTGCGCCCAGCTATCACCTGTATGCTCGGCAATAAACAAACTACCAATTAACACTTCTTCTTGCAGCCAAAGCACTTTATCTACTTTCCAGGTGTTATTGCCTACATGATCTAGCGCTCTAAAATAGCCCCCATAAACTTGATCATGAGCAACACTAACATGTCTATTAAATATTTCGGCAATTCGAGCAAATAGATCCTTATCCTTTCGTCGAGCGGCTTCAAACAAAAGCATCCAGCAGGTTTCAATTCCATGGCCAGTATAGGAAAAGTCTTTGTATGAATTATCAGGCCTGCTCATATCATGATTCAAAACTTCATTAAAAAGCTTGTATTCAGGATTAAGATGATGATTTAAACAGGCATCAAGACAACGGTCTGCCACTTTTTGCATAGCTACATCTGGGCCGTCTTCAAGAATTTGTGTTGCAGCCCGTAGAAACACCATCCAATGTCCTAAAACCCTGGGAGCAGGAATCTTTGGGGCTTCAGGATTTAAATAAGCCACATAATAATCATAATCCGGACTATCGTAACGATCAAGACATGATAGAATTATTTTCTTAGCGATTGTAAAATAGTGCTTTTCGCCCGATGCTTTTGCAAATTCAGCAAGACCTTCAGCCACAAATAAACTACTGTAAATATCGCCAGGGCCAGTCAGGGGATTTCCCTCCCTGTCAAATGAGGAAGTCCAGAAGCTATTATCTTTAGGCTGAAGCTTTAGTATGAAATCTTTGGATTTACGTGCAACCTCCAAATATTTCGGATTTTTACCAAAATGATTATAAAGAAAAGAATAGGTCCACATTCCTCTTCCCTCAAACCAGGCAGTTTTATTGCTATTGACCTGCTTACCATTACTTATGTCAACTGAACACATAAACCCTCCGTTCTGATGATCAATAACGAATTGATCCATATGGGGAATGAAATCATCGAACAAATCTGAATGATAACGATCCTGAAGCTTTTGAAGGCTCAGTTTTATTTCAATGACAGTACTATTAGGCTCAAGAGGAAAATTTAAATTCGAGTTTTTTTCAAATCCATAAGCCCCCAGGCTAAAACTCCCAATACCCGCTGCAAGCGAGCCACTCATGAATTGTCTCCTTTTCATTTTGATTTTTTAGTTGAATTAAAATTACAGACAGCTAATAATCAACCAGCACCTAATTCAATTCTGTCTTCGAAACTAAAAATACAATTATTTTGATATTAGCTATCTGTAAGTTCAAGTAATAAGTGCAATTTTTTTCGGAATCAGTATTAGAATAGTATAGAAAGAATGTAACAATACTGATTATTCAAGGAAAAAATAAAAGTGGAGACTATATTTGATGCTTTAATAGCTAGAAAATTAGACTTTGAATGGTTTATTTTAATTAATAACCTGAACAAGCCAATGATGTAATATGAAAAGGATTTTCCTTGGGGTAATTTTAACTTTATGTTTTTTGCAAGGTTATTCTCAAGGCTTTAGCGTGAAAGGAAGCGTACTTGATTCGCAGGGTATTCCTCTTACAGGAACTGTTATTAAATTAAAATCAGCAAATGACAGTACAGCTACATCAACAGATATAAACGGCTTATTTTCTTTCAAAAATGTCAAATGGGCAGAATTTAATTTTTCAGCTGCTTTCATCGGTTTTGAAACCTTTATGAAAACTTATAAAATCACTGAAGGCAAAACACTTACTATCCCTCCAATCATCTTAAAAACGTCGTCGAATACCCTTAATGAAGTGGTCATCACAGGTATTACCTCCATTAAAGTAAGTGAAGATACCGTAACTTTCAATGCTGCTGCATTCCCTGTAAGGCAAGGCGATGCCGTAGAGGAAATACTGAATAAACTACCTGGTGTTAAAGTTGATGCAGATGGCAATGTTACAACTCAGGGTGAACCCATTACAAAGATCAGGATCAATGGCAAAGACTTCTTTGGAACCGATGTAGCCACGGCAATAAAAAATCTACCTGCAGATATTGTCAAAAACCTGCAAATAATTGATGATTATGGAGACCATGCCAACTTAACAGGTATAAAAAGTGGCGAGCCTGAGAAGATTTTGAATATTACTATCCTTGAAGATAAAAAACGGGGTTATTCTGCCCGAATTGCAGGTGGCCTTGGGAACGATGACAGATACAATACAATACTTAGAGGAAACAATTTTAAGGGCGAACGTCAAGTCTCATTTGATGGCACAGTGAACAACATTAATATGCGGGGCGGAGCAAATAATGGCATTACAAGTACCAATTCAGCCAGCATGAATTACCGAAATGAATGGAGCAAAAAACTTTCTGCAGATGCCGGATTTAATTTCAATAATCGAAAAAATACCGCTCTTACAAAAACCTATACTCAGAACTTCTTGTCAAATTATACTCGTCTTGAAAACTCTGTATCCAATAATAAAAGTGATAACTACAGTAATGATTTTTCAGGTAACCTGACCTATAAACCTGATACTTTAAACTATTTAAAAATATCGCCAAGAATGTCTTTATACTCATCTGATGCAGACAATCAGGGAGTTATAGATATAAGCCAACCGAGTCTAACTACGCTCAGAAATAATTTATCTGGCACAAACTCATCCTCAATAAATCTGGGAAACAATATCTATTTTAACCATCGATTTCATAAAAAAGGAAGAAATATTAGCTTTAGTTCAAACTTAAACTATTCAAATGGAGACAACTACAGGGAGGTATTAAATAATTACCTGATCAAACAAGCTGGTGTTGACTCTACTAGAATACAAAATCAGTTAATTGCCAATACAAACAACAATTTTTCTACCTGGACAAATGCAACCTACATGGAGCCATTGTGGAAAAAATCATATATCGAATTCAATTACAGTTATAGTCATTCAAGTACAACTGCAGACCGTTCAACCAATGATATAGTTAATGGCATTCAAAAATTCAATACTGACCTGAGTAATAATTATGAATATCAATTCACAACCAACCGCTTAGGACTTAGCTATAGGTATATAGCAGAAAGATATAACTACACTTTAGGTTTTAATGCTCAACCTGCACTTTTAGAAGGTCAAAATTTAACCAGAGGGATCAATACTCAAAACCGAACCTTTAATTTTATACCCTCTGCTCGGATGGTTTATAGATTTACTAAGCAACAGGCACTACATGTTAATTATTGGGGCCGAAATAATCAACCAAGTTTCCTTCAATTACAGCCGATTACAGACAATTCCAACCTACAGAATACACTTACTGGTAACCCAAATCTTAAACCTGAATTTGTACACACCATCAATGCTAAATACAATCAATCAGATTGGAACATGGGACATATTTTAAGTGCCAACCTAAACTACAATAAAACAGAGGATAAGATTGTAACCACAAAAGTTTTAGTACCAAATACAGTTAACCAGGTAACCAGTTATACTAATACCGATGGTTTCTATTCATTAAGGGGAGATTATTCGTATGGAAAACCATTTGCTGAAAGAAAATATACCCTAACCTATTCAGGATCTGCTTACCTGAATAATAACGTAGCTTTTATCAATCTGGATAAAAATATTGCAAAAAATTTCATGGTAAGACAAGAAATAGAGTTCGAGATTGATATAAAAGGATTAATTGATGTAGAGTTTGAAACCTCATACGCTATAAATAAAACACAATATTCACAGACAACTTTTAGTGACCGTCAAACAAATACTCTGAGGTTTCAGCTTAGGGGTAGAAATTACTTTTTCAAAGATCTGACTTTAGGATATGACTTCAGGAAAACAATCAATTCGGGTTTTGATAATGGGATCGTTAAAAACCCTGCAATTCTTCGATTATATACCGAATACCGTTTTTTAAAAGGCAATTCTGGGAATCTTCGATTTGAGGGCAATGACCTGCTCAATCAGGAAACAGGAATATCAAGAGATGTATTTGACAACATTATTGTAGACAGACAGATCAACCGTTTAGGAAGATATTTTTTGCTCACATTTACGTTGAGATTGAATAAATTCGGAGGGTCAACTACTAAAAATTAAAATTGCTAACTCATAAAAATCGACGAGTTTCAATAATTAATTTCCAATAAAACCCCGTATTTAGTAGCCTTCATCATACTATAATAATCAAAAACCCGCTTAGAAATTGAACTAATTATTGTAGTTGGTGTTGCTGAAGTTTTATAATTTTCCATAATCGCTAATACATAAGGTCTGTTCTTTAGATATACAACAGCCCATTCTGTGGAAACCCCTCCCATCCCCCCTGTCTTAAATGCAATTTTTACATTTCCCGGAACTCCAACTGCAATTTTACTATTCTCAATTGGATTTTTTTGAAGCATAGATACTATTTCACTCGATATTGTAGCATCAATAAACTTACCGTCAAACAAAAGTTTTAAAATTTTAGCTGCTTCGGCCGGAGTAGAAATATTTTCCTCATTTCTTAAGGAAGCTGGCTGGTCAATCATCTTACGTTGCAATTTGGTATTTGAGAACCCAAGTGAAAGCATTGTATTGGATACATTTTTGATGCCAACAAGCTCTATTAGCATGTTAGTGGCCGAATTATCACTTAGCCCGATCATCAACATACAATAATTCCTAATGCTCAAATTAACCGGATCAGTCATTACATTTAGGATTCCTGATCCTGCAACTGTGTTTATTGGCATTAAGGGTTTAATATCTGTCAAGCCAAACTTTTTTTCATGCGCTTGTTTATAAACTTCCATTAGGATGGGGATTTTAATGGCGCTGGCTTGAGTAAAAATCAGATCAGAATTGATACCAATCGTTTCTCCACTTGTTAAGTCAATAGCCATCAATCCAGTGAGTGATGGTGATGAATTGATGATCCCTTTCAAATCAGCTTCTGTCTTTTGTTTTAAGATTTCTCTTGCTGTAATTTGAGCAAAAGCAGTTATTTGAATGATACAAAAACTAATTAAAAACAGTATTTTTTTCATGGTCAACTAGTGATAAATGGTTGGATTTTTTAAAATTCAAAACTTCATTCCAGCTATATCCAGTTCATCTGGAACGAGCTTTTCTGAGATAAATTTTTCTGACCTTGAATCAGACAGCTTCCTTAATTTATTGATAACCTTTTTGTATTTAATATCTCCAGCCAAATTAATTGTTTCTAATGGATCTTTATCTAGGTCATACAATTCTTCAGGAGCCTTGATAAGCCTGTAACGGAAATATTTCCATTGTGCTGTTCGAATTCCTTCACTAGATGGTATCTCAGGTAGCTTCCAAAGGTGTTCAATAAGAATAGATTTTCTTTTTGATGGTATATTTCCTTTACTAAGAAAAGGTTCGAGGCTTATGCCCTGATAGTTTTTCGGAGCTTGTAAACCTGCAAATTCAAGAATAGATTTAGATACATCGATATTTAATACCATGGCATCAATTGTGGCTGGATTATTTTTTCTTGGGTCGTAAATAATTAGCGGAATACGGATCGAGGCATCATACATCAGCCATTTATCTGCAAGCTGCCGATCGCCAGTAAAATAACCATTATCGCCCATGATAATAATGATTGTATTATCTGCCAGCCCTTTTTCTTTCAGTAGTTTTCGGAGCATCCCAATTTCATCATCAACTTCACTAATCATTCGATAATATCCTTTTATGCTATTTTGGTATTTTTCAGGGGTATCAAACCTCCATTTCCATCTGGTTCTGTTAAAACCCTGTTGTACTTCTAATGGCAATCGGTTAAAATATTTTTTATCAGAAAGTACTGGAGATGGAATCAAAGCATCTATGTATCGATAATCTGACTTTGACTGCCAAAAGTATTGTTCAACTGCAGTATCGTGGGCATGTGGAGCGCTAAAAAAAACAGATAAACAAAATGGTTTGTCTTTCGGGGTATTTTCAATGAATTGCTGCGCTTGAAATCCGCTATATCTGGTAAGATGTACTGTATCCTTGTCAATAGTCTTATAAAAATACCCACGCCTATCTGGACTATCCCCCCGATCATAAAAATCACTCTGATCAAAATATTGTTTTGGGTTATCCATGATCACACCCAATTTCCCAAAAAGACCTGTGAGATAACCATTGTCCTTTAATATTTTTGGATATATGATATCAGCATAAGGTTGCTGCAGCCTGGTTTTTTGGAAGGTATACCCATGAGTACGTTCATACAAACCGGTAAGAATCGAAGCCCTGCTTGCTGCACAAATGGGAGTAGTTGAGAATGCATTCTTGAAATAAGTGCCAGATCTGGCCAAGGCATCCATCTCTGGAGTTTCAATGATTGAATTTCCAGCCATATGAAGAGCATCCCAACGCTGATCATCAGTTAAAATAAATATGATATTGGGCTTTTTGGCTTGTGAAAAACCCATCAAGGGCATCAAAAAGAGGAAAATAAGAACAAAAAGACCTTTAGAACGAATCATTAATTATAATTTAATTCAATAATCAAAATTCAGTTAAAAAATTACCAATAAATTAAAATCCCCTATAACGATTCTCTAAACTACAAAATCAGGATTCTCCGTTATCCGTTTTCCTTCATTCTTAAAGGTTTCAATATAATTCGAGATCCTTTTCTTAGCAATTTGCAAATCAGAATTATTGAGATTGATATTCAACAGATCAATAAACCATGGAATCTTAAATTCATTGAATACATAAATCTTGGCAATCTCTCTGGCAATTGGAAGTGTAGTTGTTTTTGAAGCATCATATACATCCTTATTATCAGCCTTCAAAAGCTTTGCATATTCCTCTTCAATTAATCTTTTAAGGAGGTCAAAACTAAATAAATCTCCGGCATTTACACCAGTTTCTATATCTGCATCAGTAAATCTGGCTCCTTTATGCACCCATTCCCATACAATACTTAATCTAATCTCGCCTGTAGCCATATCTTCCATCAGGTAAAGAATATCATCGTTTCCAAAGTCGTCTGCGGCCTTAAGCGCTGCAGCCTGCATTCCCTGAGCAAAAGCATTACCATACTGAATGGCCACACTTAACAGATTTCGAGCACCTCTGATCGTTATCGGCGCAGACTCTAGGAGTATTAATCCATCCGCATCCTGCTGGGTATAGGTTAGTGCCGGAAATTTTCTTCCCACCTGATTGGCTTCACCAATTTTTTCCCAGACCGGCCTGACAATATTCACCATTTTCCAATGCGCCACCCATTTACCGCTGGCTCCCTCTCTTTGTTCTCTTTCAGCTCCGGCAAAAGCCTTTTTCATACTTGCTGATACCCCATCAGGTGATCCAACCGGAATATTAGGTTCCATCCCACCCTGCCATATTGCACAATTGCCATTCTTATCAGGTGTATTAACCGCTCTGCGAACCCGGTCTTCATAATTACGCATATACCCATAGGTCATGGTTACCGACTCAATATTTGGATTGATAAAGGTTTTATCCCATGCCACGGCATCCGAAACACTATTGATATAATCCCAACGGCCTGTATTATAACCCACAAAATGTTTACCAAGTACAGCCCGAATCTCCATGAGCTGATAGGTTGCTTCGAGCTGCTCTACAAGAAGGTAAACTTTTATAGTTCCTGTATCAAGTTTGAGCTGCGCCTCCAATGCCAATAGCATTTTATTCCAAAGAGCTGCCTCTGTGGCTGTTTGTATTTTTGGAAGATACAGTACAATAGAGGAACCTGAAATCTGAAGTTGTCTATAATTATTAACCACATAGAGGCATAAGTCAGCAATTGAAGCCGCCAATGCCACACCATCTGCATCACGTATATGACGATCATCCAAATGGAGTCCACGACATCTAAAAATCTTAGTGGTAAAGTCAAGTTGTGTACGCCAGTCTTTTACCATCGGATAGCCCAAAAAACCTTCCGACCAGCGGTTCATTTCAGAAGCAACCTGTTCCGCTACTTTTAGGAATATTGGATCTTTGGATATTGCAAGCTTTAAATTACGCTGATTATCAAGCGACATACTTTCAATCTGACCCAGAGCATCTTCACCATCAAACATCCAACCGTCAGCGCCTGATAAAAGAGCATAAGCTGCATTTCTGATGCTACTCTCCAAACCTGCATTCGGCTTTGATGCCGGACCCGTTCCCTGTATCCACTGTCGCTGCAGATCTTTTGGTATAACAGATCCTTCAAATTTTCCATCCCGTGCATCCTGAACTTTAATATCAGTTCCGGGGATCAGACTTTCAGGATCGTGAAATGCAATTCTTGTTTTATTATTCTGACGTTCGTTTCTTCTTTTGATCCTTTGGGCCATCAGATCTTTTACAGACTTATTAAAATGAGCAAGTGCATGAAGTGCCTCTATTGCTTCGGCAGTATATATATCCTTGTATTCTAATTTAAGGTTATCACGGATAATGATGGTATTATTGTTCATAGTATGGGTATTCCAAAAATTACTTAATTAAATAAACAGTCATGCTCAGTGGGCCATGCGCGCCCAAAACCAGAGCCTGTTCTATATCAGCTGTTTTTGACGGTCCGCCGATAAAACCACCAAAACCATATACTTCATCTGCAATTTTAGCATAAGCCTCATGCATCGTTGAAACGATCAGAGATTCATACACAACAACTGCCAGATGCTGAGAAATATAAGGTATTATTCGATGCCCCATAACCTCTTCGGTTAACCAAACAGCACCATTCTCGGCAACTGCTAAACGGGCTTCAATAATAGAAAGTTCTACATCTTCAAAACTTTGAGGTTCAACAGAAGCTGAACAAATCTCAGCAACATCACTTAAAGCAGGCAATGTGCTGACTATCCTTTTTTCGGTGTCAAAATTCTCCCTGATATGGTTTTTGATTGCTTCCATACTTTTAGCGCTATAAACCAAACCTCCAATTCCTGAAAATGTATTTTTGTATTTTTCAACCACATCTTCTTCAGGAACTTTAAACCCAGAAATATCAGGAAGAGCGCTTAAAGGGGGCTGATTCTTAAAAACTGCCGCCAGTATACTATCTCTGCTGCTCATTTAATTTCATTTTTTTAAATTATTACTCAGCTTTTCTTAACATTTTTTGAATACCATTCGCCAAAAGATTGTTCCGGGCTATCGGGCATATTACGCTGTTTATACCATGGATTAAATTTATTATTGATGGCAAAAGGTGCGTGATTTAAAATCCATCGACCAGTTTTACCTGCGGTATTATAAATATCAGGAGAGGATAAGGTCAGGGCCATTGCCTTCATACTGAATGTTTTACGGCTTGCAGAATAGCCTTCTTTCACAATTACCTGACGCCATTTATAAAGCTGTTCATGGATTGGTATCTTAACCGGACAAACATTGGTGCATGATCCGCATAAGGTAGAAGCAAATGGAAGATCCGCATGCTTTTTCATGTCCAGATTTGGAGCTAAAATAGCTCCAATCGGACCAGATATAGTGTTATGATAACTCAAACCTCCACTCTTTCGATATACCGGGCAGGTGTTCATACAACTACCGCATTTTATACATTTTAGTGAGTCCCTGAAATCAGGACGGGCAAGCAATTCACTTCGGCCCTTATCAACTAAAATCAAGTGCATTTCCTGTCCCGGGCGTGGTTTTCTGAAATGACTAGAATAAATAGTAATTGGCTGCCCAATGGCACTTCTTGCTAAAAGCCTAAGGAATACGCCAAGATGTTTACGCTCTGGAATGATCTTTTCCAATCCCATAGAAGCGATCTGCACTTCGCATAAATGAGCTCCCATATCCGCATTACCCTCATTGGTACAAACCACATACTCACCGGTTTCAGCAACGGCAAAGTTTACACCTGTTAATGCAGCACGCCTGGTCATAAATACATTACGAAGATGATTACGTGCAACACGAGTCAATAAAGTAGGATCTGAAAGCCCCTTTTCTGTTCCCAAATGCTCATGAAATAACTCCCCAATCTCTTCCTTTTTTTTATGAATACATGGTAATACAATATGACTAGGTGGCTCATTATCAATTTGTTGAATATATTCACCTAAATCGGAATTAATTACATCAATTCCGCGGTCGGCAAGATATTCATTCAAATGGCATTCTTCAGTGAGCATAGACTTGCTCTTGACCATCTGATTGATATTCTTATCACTTAAAATTTTATATACAATCTGATTATGCTCTTCGGCATCTGTTGCCCAATAGACTTTAACCCCATTTTTTTTGAGATTCTCTTCAAATTGCAAAAGATAATCGTGCAGATTTGAAATCACATTGGATTTAATTGCTGAGGCAGCTTCTCTCAACTCTTCCCACTGAGGAGTTAAATTTGCTGAACGGTCGCGTTTCTGCCTAATCCACCAAAGTGCACCATCATGCCAATCGACACGATCTTCATCTCTATTGAATACTTCTGCTAATGTTGCGTGATCTTGTGTGCCTTTCATGCCTTTATGGATGAACTATTTAATATTTCTGCTATATGAATAATCTTAACCTTACTGTTATTGCGCTGAAGAATTCCCTCCATATGCATCAAACAAGAAAGATCGGGTGATGTAATGTACTCTGCGCCATGATTAGTATGATCTGTTATACGGTCTTTCCCCATTTTTACTGACACCGCCTCTTCAGCGATACAGAATAAACCGCCAAAACCACAACATTCATCAGCTCTTTCAAGTTCAGTTATTTCGAGACCCTTGACCATATTTAATAGTTGTTTAGGTTTTGAAAAATCAGGAGCAACAAGTTCAGACATCTGAGCAAGATATAAACCCCTAAGCCCATGACAACTTTGGTGAAGTCCTACTTTATGAGGAAAATATGCATCCAGCGTATCTATTTTGAGTATATCTGTCAAAAATTCAACTAACTCAAAAATCTTTCCTCTAATCTCTAAAGCTGCTTTTTCATCAGCATGCGAATGCAAATGATCTTTGATATGTAAAACGCAACTTGCTGAAGGAGCAACTACATAGTCAAATCCGGAGAAATTCTCTATAAAAAGATCATTACAGGATTGAGCGAGATGCTCATAGCCCGAATTTGCCATTGGCTGACCGCAACAGGTTTGTTTGGAGGGATAGCTAACCTCAGTACCTAATTTCTGCAACAATTCAAGAGTTGCTATAGCTGCATTGGGGTATAATTGGTTTACATAACAAGGTATAAAAAGACCGATTTTCATATTTTTCTTGATTCCAATAATAAATCTTCAGCACTTATCATTTGCAAAGCAAAATACACATTTTTTATAAAGTTAATAGAGATAAAAGGCGATTTATATGAGTTAACAAAGAAATTTTCTGATACTTGAATATAAAAACTCTTAACCTGTAATTTTAGCTATGAATGTAAGATGCTTATGCCTTTTTATCTGTTTTTTTACAGCGAAATTTACTTTTGGACAATCAAG
>CAMDQV010000020.1 GCA_945906015.1 Pedobacter schmidteae
ATCAGTTATTCTATTCAATCTAGTTTCGCATATAATAAAATCATTAATGAGATAATTTTTTGAGTGGCATACAAAATCTGTGATATTTTAATATCGTCATTACACTATTTTCACATTAATGTATGCTCAAGCTAATTTTAATGACCTAATTCTTTGTTAGGCCTATAATAGTTGCACTATTAAAATTTCAAGCTCAATGAAAGTAGAAAATTTCGAGTTGCTTGAGGGTAATAGAAATTCTCAGTTGTAAAATTTCCTCCATACATGTAACTGAAGGTATACCCGTTAGCTTCATACAGTTCAGATAAAATATTGTTAACCAAAAGTGTCAATCCGATATTTTTTAATCCTTTAAATGAAGTATTATATCTTAAGCGAAGGTCGTTCACAAAGAAAGCATCCAGTTTGCGTTTCGAATTAGATGTATTGTCAAGGTATTGCTCAGATACATATTTGCTGAGCAAGGCTATTTCTGTTTTTTTTAATGGAAGAAAACTTAATTCACTGGAGCTTATAAATGTTGGCGAAAAGGCAAGATCAGTGTTCTTGTAATTACTTATGATTTGTCCACCTTTGTCATAATCATCTGAATACTCAGTAAAATTTTTGATTCTATTTTCACTTAATGATGCGGTTAAATTCCACGAAAAACGATTGTTTATCTGGACTTTAGTATCCATCTCTAATCCATATCGATAGCTTTTTTCTACATTCTGACGGATATACTCACCTACATCATTCACTTTTCCGGTTAAGACCAGCTGATCCCTGTAATACATGGCATACGCATTGATACCTGCAATGAAATTTTCATCGCTATGCCTGTAGCCTGTCTCAATATTTAATAAGCTTTCTGCAGTTGGCCTGTTGGAGATACTTGAATTTATATAGTCATCACGATTTGGCTCTTTGTTAGCTATGGCTATAGATGCGTACACATTATTTTTCGGGTTTACCTTATAATTGAAACCCAGTTTCGGGTTGAAGAAACTCAGCTGATCATTCTGATCTAGGTTCATCCTGTTCTTATCGGTACCACTCACCTTGTAATTAACGCTTCGAAATTGAAGATCTGCAAATAGGCTTAAGTTTCCAATATTGAATGCTGCTTTTGCAAACGAATTGAAATCAGTTTTGAAACCATTTCCTTTGTAGTAAGGTAATATGCTGTTTCCAATCGGAATGAATTGCCCTCTGATCACTTCTCCAAAATGATCTCCATCATATTCGTTATAGGCTCCGCCTAGGGTATAGCTAATGTTTCCTGTTGGTTTGTAGTCTAAAGAATACGTTAAACCATAGAAATTATTATCAAGCCAGCGCCGCCTTACAAGGTCGCTTTTGTTGATGGCAATCCCGCTTGTTGGAAATGGTGAGATGCCATAATTAGCAAGATTTTGATCTTCCTTAAATTCTTCATAATACCCACGACCTTTAGTATAATGAAGCGCAGTATTGGCTGAAAATATAGATGAAAATGTATGAGAATATAAAAGCTGATAATGATCCTGAACATAATTATCTGTCTGGTCATCATAGGTAAAATTATTAAAGGTTCTGTTGGTCATCAGTAAATTCTGCGGAACACCGTTCCATGCCTGATAGGTTTTTTCGTAGCCTGAGAACACATTGGCGCGAAGCAAGTCTTTTTTACCATAGTAAGCAGCACTTAAAAAGTATGATTTTAGCATCGATGAACCACGGTCTATATAGCCATCCGACTGGATCCTGGATAGCCTTCCGTCAAAACTGAATTTATTATTAATCAGTCCTGTGCCTGCATTGATCGTATTTTTTATTGTCTGATAGGAACCAAAGGTATTATTCAGTTCTGCATAGGCCGAATCTCTTTTGATTGTTGTCTGAATATTTAAACTTCCTCCAAAGGCTCCTGCTCCATTTGTAGATGTTCCAACACCACGCTGAATCTGAATATTATCAACTGACGATGCAAAATCAGGAAGATTTACCCAATAGGTTCCCTGGCTTTCGGGGTCATTATATGGAATTCCATTGATCGTGACATTTAAACGGGTTGGGTCGCTTCCGCGGATGCGGATACCGGTATAGCCAACTCCATTTCCTGCATCTGAGCTTACCACTACGGACGGAGTCTGATTTAGCAGAAATGGAAGATCCTGGCCAATATTATTCTTTTCAAGCTCTTCTTTACTGATATTACTATAGGTACTGGCAGAGTTTTCGGTTACCCTTGTTGCCCTGACTAATACTTCGTCTGCCACAAGGCTGTTTTGAATAAGTTCAACGTTAAGACTGATATTCCCATTCAAACTAATTTTACGTTCAAAAGCCTGATAACCAAGAAAACTAACTTTGATAAGATAATTTCCTGGTTTTAAATTTTTAAGTGAATAGTTTCCCGATACATCTGATCGGGTAGAAGAATAGGTATTTTCTAAACTTATACTGGCTCCGCTTAGTGCCAAACCTGAATTTTTTTCTGAAATTTTTCCTGTAATAGAAAATTGAGCTGATGCCAAAAAAGGAAATAGTACCGCCGCAGCGATAAATAATAATTTTTTCAATTTAAATTGTTTAATTAGTTAAAAATCCTGCATAGTGGGGTTCTGTGCAGCTTATTAACTTGTACCTCCCTACGCCGGCATTATCCGGATCAGGTGCTCTGTAAGCTGAAAGGGTAAAGCTTAAAGCTAAAAGCTCCACACGGAAACTCTCAACTCTCAACTCTCGCTTCTCAACTATTAGATGGGTATATTCTCAGCCTGTTTTTGTGTTTGATTTCGCAAACAAGGCACCCCTATTGATGAATCAAAGATATATAAAAATTGATATTTTTGTATGCAAAAACGAGATATGATCAAATTAGGAGTAATTAGACTCAAACCTGAATGGGTAATTCCAGTAATTAGTGCTGGTTTTCTATCTCTCTATTTTTTTTACATAGACGATGCAAAATATAGCTTTAATGGATTTTTTGAATTTAGTAACCTAATTTTTCTGGGAGTTTATGTTTTTATACTCGTTGGTATTCAAAAGTTAAATCAACTAGGATTGGTATACTTTAGATTCAGCAAGAACACGTCCTTAATTAGTAATAGTATGGTTTCAACGATTCTTTTGTTGGGTCAATTATTTATATTATTTATAATCTTTCCATAACAAAAGATCAAAAATTCTACTTTAGATCAAAAATATTTACATTTTTTATAAAAATTCAAGAAATTACTTATCATTTTTCTAAAATCTGTACTTTTGCTTATTAGTATAAAATTATGCTCAGAACACATACTTGCGGCGAACTAACCATTAATGATTTAAATAAAGAAGTAACTCTTACAGGATGGGTGCAAAAATCACGCGATCTGGGAGGGATGACCTTTGTTGATATGCGTGATCGTTATGGAATTACCCAGTTAACATTCAATTCGGATGATGATGCAGAATTGAGAGCACAGGCACGTGAATTAGGTCGTGAATTTGTTATTCGTGTGACTGGTAAAGTGATTGAGCGTTCTAGCAAAAACCTTAAAATGAATACCGGCGAAGTGGAGATCAAGGTTGCAAAGCTTGAATTGCTCAATGCGGCTAAACTTCCGCCTTTCCTCATCGAGGATGAAACCGATGGCGGTGATGACCTTCGATTAAAATACCGATATCTGGATCTGCGCCGTAACCCGATAAGGAATAATTTGGTTTTACGACATAAAATGGCTCAGGAAGTGAGAAAGTACCTAGATGGTTTAGACTTTATTGAAGTAGAAACTCCGGTTCTAATCAAGTCTACTCCCGAAGGTGCCCGTGATTTTGTTGTACCTAGCAGAATGAATCCTGGTGAGTTCTATGCATTACCTCAATCGCCTCAAACCTTCAAACAATTATTGATGGTTTCTGGCTTTGACCGATATTTTCAGATCGTAAAATGTTTCAGAGATGAAGATCTTCGCGCCGACAGGCAACCTGAATTTACCCAGATTGATTGTGAAATGGCCTTTATTGAGCAGGAGGATATATTAACTGTTTTTGAAGGACTTATCAGAACCTTATTTAAAAACGTAAAGGGAGTTGACCTTGCAGAAGTTCCTAGAATGCAATATGCAGATGCCATGCGCTTGTACGGTTCTGACAAACCGGATACCCGTTTTGATATGCAATTCGTTGAATTTAATGCTATTGTAAAAGGATTTGGTTTCCCTGTTTTTGACAGTGCTGAACTTGTTATCGGGATCAATGCAAAGGCTTGTGCTGAATATACCAGAAAGCAAATTGATGAGCTTACTGATTTTATAAAACGCCCACAAATTGGTGCAACAGGTTTAATTTACTTGCGCCATGGAGTGGATGGGAGTTTGAAATCATCTGTAGACAAGTTCTATAATGAAGATGAACTTAAAAAATGGTCGATAGCATTTAATACAGAACCTGGTGATTTGATCCTGATCATGGCCGGTCAAACTGATAAAGTACGGAAGCAATTGAGCGAACTTCGATTAGAAATGGGTAATCGTTTGGGCTTGCGTGATAGAAATGTGTATGCCCCACTTTGGGTTCTTGATTTCCCGCTTCTGGAATGGGATGAAGATAGTCAGCGTTTTCATGCTATGCACCATCCGTTCACTTCACCTAAGCCTGAAGATATCGGGATGCTGGATACTAATCCTGCAGCAGTGCGTGCAAATGCCTACGATATGGTAGTGAATGGTACCGAGATAGGTGGTGGTTCGATCCGTATCCACGACAGAGACTTGCAGTCATTGATGTTTAAACATCTGGGATTCACCGTTGAAGAAGCTCAAAAGCAATTTGGATTCCTTCTGGATGCTTTTGAATATGGCGCACCTCCACATGGTGGAATTGCTTTTGGTTTTGACAGGTTAGTTTCAATCTTTGCCGGACTGGATTCTATCCGTGATGTGATCGCGTTCCCTAAAAATAATTCTGGCAGGGATGTGATGATCGACTCGCCTTCAACAATCGCAGATGAGCAATTGAAAGAGCTGAAGATCAAAACAACAGTATAATTTCTCTGGATTAAACCGAATTATAGCAAAGATTTATTTTATTAAGATGAATAGTCTTCGAAGACTACTGCATGGGGATTATTCTCCGGAATGATGTTTTTATATTAAATTTATTTATGATCAGTCGCCGTAAATTTCTGGCTGCCACTTCGCTTACAGGAGCGTCAATTGTGACAGGAAATAAATCTTTCTCAAACTTTGTTGAACAAAGTACAATCCTGAATTCACCCATAGTAATTTCCACCTGGAATTTTGGTATCGCAGCTAATGCCGCAGCGTGGGAAATTCTGAAAAATAAAGGCAGAGCTCTTGATGCAGTTGAAAAAGGAGTTCATGTTCCGGAGGCCGATCCAACTAATTCTTCTGTTGGGTACGGAGGATTGCCTGACCGTGATGGTCGTGTAACCCTAGATGCCTGCATTATGGATGACTTAGGTAATTGTGGTAGCGTGGCAGCTCTTGAACACATCATACATCCTATATCAGTTGCTAGACTTGTGATGGAAAAAACACCTCATGTAATGCTTGTAGGTTCTGGTGCGCTTCAATTTGCACTTGAGCAGGGTTTTAAAAAAGAAAACCTTTTGACACCGTCTTCAGAAAAAGCCTGGAAACAATGGCTTAAGAATGCAAAGTATCAGCCTGAAATAAATGTTGAAAACAGATTGTTTAGTCCAACTAAATTGCCCGGAAATCAATATAACCACGATACCATTGGTATGCTTGCCATGGATGCTGCCGGTAACCTGTCTGGTGCATGTACAACCAGTGGAATGGCTTATAAAATGCATGGAAGAGTTGGAGATTCCCCAATTATCGGGGCTGGCTTATATGTTGAAAATGAGGTTGGAGGAGCTACTTCAACAGGTGTTGGCGAAGAGGTAATCCGTAACGTGGGTAGTTTTCTGGTGGTTGAACTTATGCGACAGGGCTACCCCCCTGAAGAGGCCTGTAAAGAAGCAGTGATGCGAATAATCAGAAAGAAACCTAATACTGCCAAAGAAATCCAGGTTGGTTTTCTGGCTTTAAATAAAAAAGGTCAATACGGAGCCTATGCTATTCAAAGAGGATTTAGTTATGCGGTTTGTGATGGTAATAATCAGAAATTAATGGTTAAAGCCAAAAGTTATTCCTAAATTAAAGAACTACTGATGAAGACATGGTTCGAAAACAGATTTAGTATAAAAAAGAATCTGATGCAGCTTCTAAAAAATCAACCCCTAATTTTCTAATTTATGTTTAACCAATTAGAGATCTGTGTAGGCTCATGGCAATCTGCCTTGGCAGCTCAGTATGGCGGTGCAGATAGAATTGAACTATGTGATAATCTTGCTGAAGGAGGTACTACGCCTTCCTTTGGAATGCTCGTTCAGTGTAAAAAATTACTTAAAATTCCATTTTTCCCAATAATCAGACCCCGCGGAGGCGATTTTACTTTTTCAAAAGATGAATTTGAAATAATGAAAGAAGATGTGCTCTGCTGCCGGGAAATTGGATGCGAGGGAATTGTTATTGGAATTCTCAGGAAGGATGGTAGCATTGACGCTGATAGGTGCTCTGAGCTGATCGCTCTTGCGGGGTCTATGCAGATAAACTTTCATCGGGCTTTTGATCGCTGTAGCGACTTGAAAAGAGGGCTGGAAGACATTATTCAACTCGGTTGTCACCGTGTGCTTACCTCAGGCGGTAAAGAATACGCTTATGAAGGAATTGAACTATTGAAATCACTGGTTAGTCAGGCGGGCTCAAGGATCACGATTATGCCTGGTTCTGGAATTAACGAATTGAATTTGCTTGAAATTGCCAAGGAAACTGCTGCACATGAATTTCATTCTACCGCGAAAAAATTGATGAAATACGAAATAGACCCGATTAATAATGAACCTTACCGCACTCTTGAAACATCGGTAGACACTGTTTCAAGGTTAAAAGAGATCTTGTCGCTCCTCTAAAAAATTGTTCATTTGATTGAATCTTGAATTTCTTATTCTTTTCTGTACTTTTAATTCTTAAATAGTTAATATGAACAAATCATATCTGGCAGGCTTGCTTTTACTTTCACTACCTGCATTTTCTCAAACAAATCCAATAAAAACTAAAGTCAGTCTAGCTGCTGATAAAATAGAATCAAAAGTAATTGAATGGCGCCGTGATTTCCATGAACACCCTGAATTGGGCAATAATGAAACCAGGACAGCCGCAATCGTTGCAAAGCATCTGCAAAGTCTGGGAATAGAAGTTAAGACCGGAGTTGCTATGACAGGCGTCGTAGGCATCCTGAAGGGTGGAAAACCCGGACCTGTGGTTTTGCTGCGTGCTGATATGGATGGTCTTCCTGTTACAGAAAGAAATTCGCTTCCTTTTGCTTCAATGGTAAGGACACAATACAATGGACAGGAAGTAGGGGTTATGCATGCCTGTGGTCACGATTCGCATGTTGCAATTCTTATGGGAGTTGCCGAGCTGCTGTCTGGAATGAAAGCCGACTTGAAGGGTACTGTTAAATTTGTATTTCAGCCTGCAGAAGAAGGCTCTGCCCCCGGAGTGGAAGGTGGTGCAGAACTCATGGTTAAAGAAGGAGTACTCGAAAATCCTAAAGTGGATGTTGCCTTTGGATTGCATATTTGGGCACAAACAGAAGCCGGAAAAATCACTTACCGTCCGGGCGGAATGATGGCCGGTGTAAATGATATGCAAATTATAGTGAAAGGAAGGCAGGCTCATGGTGCAGCACCTTGGGCATCAATTGACCCCATTGTTGTTTCAGCACAGATCATTAATAGTTTACAGACCATTGTAAGCCGAAACTTGAATATCACTGAAAATGCCGGAGTAGTAACCATAGGCTCTATTCATTCAGGTGTCAGATCCAATATTATACCTGAGCAGGCCGAAATGCTTGGTACTATCAGGTCGCTTAGTGCCGATGATGAGAAATTTCTAATCAGTAGAATTAGAACAATCGCTACTAAAACTGCTGAAGCTGCAGGAGCAAGCGTTGAAATTAAAATCCCTTATAGCAATCACTACCCTGTAACCTATAATGATATTACCCTTACCGAAAAGATGCTTCCAAGCCTTGAAAAAGTGGCTGGTGCTGAAAATGTAAAACTTATACCAGCAATAACCGGTGCTGAAGATTTCTCATTTTTTCAGGAAAAAGTCCCTGGGCTGTTCTTCTTTTTAGGAGGAATGTCTAAAGGAATGAATCCTAAAACTGCCCCATCGCATCATACTCCTGATTTCATGATAGACGAAAGCTCGTTTAAGCTTGGAGTAAAAGCATTAGCAGGATTAACGCTTGACTATATGGAGGTAAAATAAGATCTCTAAGATTCTTAAAAATATACTGATAGCCTGGAATTATCTGGGCTATTTTTGTTTCGGGTTAAAATGGAAACTGATCACTCGAAGATAGTTTGTGCTTGGTGATGCATGAAGTACCTAAACCCGAGAGAAATGGAAAGCCCCGGTAAGCAGAAATTTCATTTATATCGGAATTATTTACCGGGCTTGTAATGGATCACGGGGCTAGCGGCAGCCAAAGGCAGTGACATTCATTTTCAAATGAAAAAAAGTAAATTTTGTTGGATAGGGTTCAAAACCAGAACATTATGTGAAACTATAGCAAATTGGGCAATTAGATAAAATTGAACTCCTTTCCATCAATTAATCAAGAAATTTTTGCTGGTATAAAACAAGTAGAATTCAAAACAGAATAACAAACAATCTCAACCTAAAACGGCAAATCATCGTCAATCCCTTTATCATAATTCATCGGCTGGTCTTCTTTTGCAATGACATGATTACCATGACCGGCACCATTCTCTTCATCAGATTTCTGATGGCTATTTTCATTATGTCCTTCAAAATCACTTTTCCGGCCAAGTATGGTGAAGTTTTCGGCTATAATCTCAGTCGTGTATTTTTTATGGCCTTCTTTATCTTCAAAAGAACGGGTTCTTAATTTACCTTCAATATAAACTAGCTTTCCTTTTTGCAGATATTTTGAAGCAATATCAGCCAAACCTCTCCACATCACAATATTATGCCATTCGGTTTGCTCTATTTTTTTACCATCCTTATTATAAGTTTCTGATGTTGCTAAAGGGAAGCTAGCTAATGTAACACCCCCGTCTAAGTGCCGAACTTCAGGATCCTTGCCTAAATGCCCGACTAATATGACTTTGTTAATTCCCGACATGATAGTTGAATTGTAAAGATTTTAAGTATTCAATTTATGGAAATTTTCGAAGAAGTGGAAAATTAGTTTTGGTTGTGCCAACTTTTCAAGTTCATTAAGGCTTACATAAAACCATGATTTTTTTGAAATGCATTGCTCCGAAAAACCTTCAATTTCTATGAAGCTGGTTTGAAGTTTCTGATGACTGAGAATATGTTTTACAGGTGCTGAAACAGATTTTATTTTAACCTGCGCACCAAAAGACCTTATGAAATCTTCTGATCTGATTAGATCCTGTACATCCGTTAAATTTTCTGTTTCAAAAAGTGGAAGATCGAACATGTTTTCCCAGATATCGCCTGCACCTCTTTTATTAACGAGTACCTGTCCATCCTTTTGAACTATTATGTAGTTGAAAAACCTTTCTCTAATTTTTAAGGACTTAATTTTGACGGGTAGATCGTTAATGCGCTTTGTTTTTCGGGCCTCGCATCCGGCTTGCAAAGGACATGAAATACAATCTGGATTTTTGGGCTTGCACTGCAATGATCCAAATTCCATGATGGCCTGATTATATTGCCCTGCCTGTAATTTATCCAATAATTCATTTGCCAGCTCAGTGAATAATTTTTTCCCTTTTCCAGTATTGATTGGAGTATCAATACCAAAATATCTGGATAATAGCCTGAATACGTTACCATCCACCACAGCTCTTGCTTCATTCGCTGAAAATGAAGAAATGGCAGCAGCCGTATACTCACCAATTCCTTTTAATTTGATCAGTGAATCATAGCTTTTTGGGAAATATCCGGAATATTCCTCCATAACTGCTTGAGCGGTTTGATGCATATTTCTTCCACGTGAATAATATCCTAAGCCTTGCCAGAGTTTTAGTATCTCATCTTCAGAGGCAGATGCAAAATGTTTAACTGTAGGGTATTTTTCAGAAAACCGGTTAAAATATGGCGTTCCCTGCTCTACCCTTGTTTGCTGCATAATGATCTCTGATAGCCAAATGATATACGGATCATCTGTTTTTCTCCATGGAAGATCTCGTTTATTCTTTTGGTACCATTCAATTATTTCTTCGGCAAAATTCATTTGGTATAGAGTGTATTAGCACATTTAACACTGCAAAAGTATCTTACTATTTGTTTTATTGCGACTTAGTTTAAAAAAAAGCAGATTTATTTCCCAAACTCAATTAAAACCAATACTTTTGCAACCCAAAATAAGTTAAGTATTTAAGATAAAAAATAAAAGCAATTAGATATGACCAAGGCAGAAATCATAACAGAGATCTCTAGTAAAACCGGAATCGAAAAGGTAGATGTTCAAGAAGTAGTAGAAGCATTTTTCAAGGTGGTAAAAAATTCCATGATCAGTGGAGAGAATGTTTACGTAAGAGGTTTTGGAAGCTTCGTAGTAAAGAAAAGAGCTGAAAAAACAGCTCGTAATATTTCAAAGAATACAGCAATTATAATTCCTGAGCATTTTGTTCCAAGCTTTAAACCTGCTAAGGTTTTTGTTGAGAAGGTAAAAACAGGTAACAAATAATTAAATTTTCATCAATTGCAGCATGTTTAGCAGAAAGCAGATAATTGTAGTGGGTTCAGTAGTAGTACTGATGGGCCTTATGCTTTCTTTAGATATTCAGGGTTTAGTAAAGCAAGGTGAAGGTGCGCCGGCTAATGCATCAGCTCCTGCTACGGCATTGGTTGTTAAGCAAATTTCATTGGATGAAGTATCCCAAACCGCAAAGGAAGGATTAACTGCTAGTCTTAAGATTCAAATAAGTGATCTTGAGACTCAATTGAAAAGCGCCTCCGATAATGAAAAATTAGATCTTTATAAGAAACTTGCCCAGCAATGGGATGATGTTAACCTTGCTACCCCATCTTCTTTATATTTTGAGATGATTGCTGAAAAAGTACCAGCTTTTGATTCATGGCTTCAAGCAGGAAATAAATTTACGGATGCGTATCAGCAAAGTATGGACACTCTGGTTCAGCCTGCTTTAGTTCAGAAGGCCATCAGTTCATATCAGAAGGCTGATAAACTAAGGCCAAATACCCTTGAGGTTAAAACAGGTTTGGGAATAGCTTACGTTACAGGCACTCCAAACCCAATGCAGGGAATTACTTTATTGCTTGATGTTGTAAAGCAGGACCCTAAAAATTTAAAAGCTAATTTGAACTTAGGATTGTTTTCAATGAAATCAGGTCAGTTTGATAAAGCTGTTGAACGTTTTAAAACAGTAATTGCAATTGCTCCAAGTGCCGAGGCATGGTTCTATTTGGCATCTAGTTTTGAAAGTATGGACAAAAAGACTGAAGCTATTGCGGCTTATTTAAAAACAAAAGAGATTGCGGCTGATCCTAATATGAGTCAGTTCGTTGATCGTAAAATAAACGAATTAAGTAATTAGATTATAAAACATTTTTAAAAAACAAAATTATGCCAAGCGGTAAGAAAAGAAAAAGACATAAAATGGCTACACACAAGCGTAAAAAACGCTTGAGAAAAAACAGACATAAGAAAAAATAGTCTGTTAACCTGATTTTTTAAGATCGGGTTATTTTTAAAGACTCATGGAATAATTAAACCTCCCGCATCAATGCGTCGGAGGTTTAATTCATTCATTTGTTTTTATTCTTCCTATATTTTAAACGTATGCCGGTTTTTTACTGGCGTCTTAAATTTAGCCATTGGTAAAGGAATTAATTATAAATTCATCCCCTAGCGGGGTTACTATTGCTTTACTGCAAGACAAGCAACTCGTAGAATTAAATACAGAGCAAGTCAGCAACAATTATGCTGTAGGCGATATTTATCTCGGTAAGATCAAAAAGATCATGCCCGGACTCAACGCCGCCTTTGTAGATGTAGGCTATGAAAAAGATGCTTTTTTGCATTATCTAGACCTTGGTCCGCAGGTTCAGTCGCTTTTAAAGCTGACAAAGATTGTAAAGGGAGGCAGTTACAAGGATAAACTGCTCAATAGTTTCAGACTGGAAACGGATATTAGTAAATCCGGTAAAATTTCAGAAATTCTGAATCGGAACATGTTGTTGCCTGTGCAGATAGCCAAGGAGCCTATTTCA
Source organism: Pedobacter schmidteae (assembly GCA_945906015.1). Classification (GTDB taxonomy): domain Bacteria; phylum Bacteroidota; class Bacteroidia; order Sphingobacteriales; family Sphingobacteriaceae; genus Daejeonella; species Daejeonella schmidteae_A. The sequence continues at coordinate 12,288 of CAMDQV010000020.1, forward strand.
ACAAAGGGCCCACGTTTAAGCTCAGATATTTCAATAGCAGGCCGTTTTGCGGTGCTTGTGCCTTTTTCGGATGTCATCTCGATCTCCAAAAAAATCAAGAGCAACACAGAGCGTAACCGCCTAAAGAAGATCGTAGAGAGTATTAAGCCAAAGAACTTCGGTGTAATTATTCGTACTGTTTCTGAAGGAAAAGGTGTTGCAGAGCTTCAAAAAGATCTGTTGGATTTGATCGATAAATGGGAGAAATTTACTACCCGCTTACCTAGTACAGAGCCATCTAAAAAGATTCTTGGCGAAATGGGGCGAACCTCAACCATCCTGAGAGATATATTGAATACCGACTTTACCAATATTCACATTGGTGATCCTGCATTGTTTGAAGAGATTAGATCCTATGTTCATGAGATATCTCCTGAAATGGAAAATATCGTTAAGCAGTACCGTGCTAAAGAGCCGATATTCGAACATTTTGGTATTGAGAAGCAGATCAAATCAGCATTTGGACGGACTGTTAATTTGCCTGGAGGAGCTTATTTGGTTATTGAACATACCGAAGCTTTGCACGTTATTGACGTAAACAGCGGTAACCGGACAGCAAATACTGAAAATCAGGAACAAAATGCGCTGATGATCAATATGGAAGCTGCAAAAGAAATTGCCAGACAGTTACGTCTTCGTGATATGGGTGGTATTGTGGTGATTGATTTTATCGATTTGCATAAACCCCAAAACAGAAAAGAATTGTTTGACTACCTCAAAGAACTGATGCTTCTTGACCGTGCCAAACATACTATTTTGCCTCCAAGTAAATTCGGATTAGTGCAGCTTACCCGTCAGCGTGTAAGGCCTGAAATGAATATCGTAACCAATGAGAAATGCCCTGCCTGTAACGGAACAGGTGAGATTAAGGCAAGTATCATTTTGATGGACGATATTGAAAATAACCTTAATTATATTCTTAATGAGCAGAATGAACGTAGTGTTACTTTATGCGTTCACCCATACATAGAAGCATATATTAAAAAGGGATTATTTTCAATTCAATGGAAATGGTTCTTTAAGTTCAGTAAGTGGATTAAAGTTAAGGCCGTGCCTTCTTATTACCTCACTGAATTCCATTTTCTGAACTCCAAGGAAGAGGAGATTAAATTATGATTAGCAAATGAGGAAATGAGCAAATTAGCAAATGTGCAGACGTAAATAGCTGCACATTTACTAATTTAGATTTGCTGATTCTCACATTTACTCATTTAACCATGGCTAAAACACGTTCTGCTTATTTCTGTCAAAGTTGTGGATACGAATCTGCTAAATGGTTGGGCAAATGTCCTTCATGTAATCAATGGAATACATTCGTTGAAGAAATCATTGAAAAGGCCAATCAATCTGTACCCGACTGGAAATCAGGCTCTACAAGTTTGCAGCGTTCCAATAAACCTGCTGCTATTCAAGATATTGTATTTTCTGAAGAGAACCGACTAATTACCCCCGATAAGGAATTAAACAGGGTATTGGGTGGGGGCATTGTAAGTGGATCCATTGTTCTCATTGGCGGCGAACCGGGTATTGGTAAATCAACATTGATGTTGCAGGTTGCTCTTAACCTTCCAGGACTGAAAGTACTTTATGTATCTGGCGAAGAAAGTGAGCAACAGATAAAAATGCGTGCCGAACGCTTAGTGCCCGATTCAGGGAAAAAAGCTTCAAAATCTGCAGATACCTATATTTTAACAGAAACCTCTACTCAAAATATCTTTAAACAAATAGAGATCTTACAACCTGATCTGGTGGTCATAGATTCGATTCAGACCTTATATTCGGCTCATATAGAATCTACGCCCGGCAGTGTTTCACAAGTGAGGGAATGTACTGCAGAACTTCTTCGTTTTGCAAAAGAAAGTGGAACTCCTGTTTTTTTGATTGGCCACATTACCAAAGACGGCATGATTGCTGGGCCTAAGATTCTGGAACACATGGTGGATACAGTATTGCAGTTTGAAGGCGATAGGCACCATGTGTATCGAATTTTACGTGCGGTTAAAAATCGGTTTGGTTCAGCTTCAGAGCTGGGAATCTACGAAATGCAGGGTAGCGGATTAAGAGAAGTGTCTAATCCTTCAGAGATCCTGCTTTCGCAGAGAGATGAACCTTTGAGTGGTATTACCATTTCGGCAATGATGGAAGGTTTGAGGCCGATGCTGATTGAAACACAGGCATTAGTTAGTGTTTCGGCATATGGAACCCCTCAGCGCTCTGCAACTGGCTTTGATACTAAAAGAATGAATATGCTGCTTGCCGTTCTTGAAAAGCGTTGTGGTTTCAAGTTGAGTGCAAAAGATGTTTTTTTAAATATTGCTGGCGGACTTAGAGTCGAAGATCCGGGGATCGACCTGGCGGTAGTAGTGGCAATTATATCATCGCATGAAGATATGCCTGTTGATACCAAGATCTGCTTTGCTGCTGAAGTTGGACTATCTGGTGAGATCAGAGCCGTTAACCGCATCGAGCAGCGTATAGCGGAGGCTGAAAAACTAGGATTTGAGCAAATATTTATCTCTAAATATAACCTTCCGTCTGGAAGAGGTGTTAAAACATCGCCTGAATGGCAGAAGTACAAG
>CAMDQV010000021.1 GCA_945906015.1 Pedobacter schmidteae
TTCTTCTAATGCTTTTTTCAATGACTCAGCTTCTGCTTTATCAACACCAGTTTTAACTTCTTTTGGTGCTGCATCAACTAAATCCTTAGCTTCTTTCAAACCTAGGCCAGTAAGGTCTTTTACAAGTTTTACAACTCCTAATTTAGCACCACCTGCTTCTTTCAATATTACATCGAAAGTTGTTTGTTCTGCTGCTGCTGGTGGTGCATCACCACCACCTACTGCTGCCACTGCTACTGCTGCTGCAGCAGGCTCAATACCATACTCATCTTTAAGTATTTGAGCTAATTCGTTAACTTCTTTTACTGTTAAGTTTACTAATTGCTCAGCAAACGATTTTAAATCTGCCATTTTATTTTAATTTTAAAATTTCTGTACTTGAATAATTTAATCGAACTTTTAGGTGCCCGTTAACCTCTTTCTTGTAATGTTTTAACAATTCCTGCAAGTTTGTTACCGCCAGACTGTAAGCCTGAAATAACATTTTTAACTGGAGATTGTAGCAATGCAATGATGTCTGCCACTAATTCTTCCTTAGATTTAAGGTTTACCAGGGCATCTAACTGATTATCGCCAATAAAAATTGATGAATCAATGTATGCAGCTTTAAGTACCGGTTTATCACCAGTTCTTCTCAATTGCTTGATCAACTTTGCCGGAGCATTAGCTGACTTTGAGAATAAAATAGATGAAGATCCTTTAAGGACTTCAAACATCTCACTAAAATCACCTAAAGATGCCTCCATGGCCTTTCTGATCAGTTTATTTTTAGCTACCTGCATTTTGATACCGTTCTCGAAACATTTGCGGCGAATATCATTTACTTTTGCTACAGACAGGTTTGCGGTGTCGGTAATATAAAAATTACCATACTCAGCAATCGTCTCTGTTAAAGCAAGAACAACTTCGTGTTTTTCTTCTTTTTTCATGATTAGATTCCCGCTACTGATTTAGTTTCAATTTCGATTCCCGGACTCATTGTCGAAGAGATGTGAATACTCTTGAAATAAGTTCCTTTTGCTGCTGATGGTTTTAATTTAGAAATTGTTTGAATTACTTCTAACGCATTTTCATAAATTTTATCAGCATCAAATGATACTTTTCCGATCGAAGTATGAATGATTCCTGTTTTATCAACTTTGAAATCGATCTTACCACCTTTAACATCACTAACTGCTTTACCCACATCTGTGGTAACAGTTCCTGATTTAGGGTTTGGCATAAGGTTACGCGGACCTAAAACACGGCCGAGTTTACCTACTTTAGCCATAACACTAGGCATGGTAATAATGATATCAACGTCAGTCCACCCACCTTCTATTTTGGCAATATATTCATCTAAACCTACGAAATCTGCCCCTGCTGCTTTAGCCTCTGCTTCCTTATCAGGAGTACAAAGTACCAAAACACGGACAGTTTTACCGGTTCCATGAGGAAGTGTTGCGATACCTCTTACCATTTGATTCGCTTTACGAGGATCAACGCCTAAGCGTACGTCAAGGTCAACCGATGCATCAAACTTGGTAGTGGTAATATCTTTAACTAATGCCGAAGCCTGAGTTAAAGTATATGCTTTACCTACCTCAATTTTTGAATGTGCCTGTTTTTGATTTTTTGTTAATCTAGCCACTTCTTAAACTGATTTTGTATAGTTAATTGTTCCAGGGTGCATCACCGCTAACGGTAATTCCCATACTGCGTGCTGTACCTGCAACCATTTTCATGGCTGACTCGACAGTAAATGCATTTAAGTCGGTCATTTTATCTTTAGCAATGCTTTCAACCTGATTCCAGCTCACACTAGAAACTTTTTTACGGTTAGGCTCTGCAGAACCACTCTTTAAACCTGTTGCATCTAATAATTGGATAGCTACAGGTGGAGTTTTAATGATAAAATCAAATGACTTGTCAACATATACAGTGATTACAACCGGTAAAACTTTACCAGGCTTATCTTGGGTACGTGCATTGAATTGCTTGCAAAACTCCATAATATTCACACCTTTTGCTCCCAATGCGGGACCAACTGGTGGAGATGGATTAGCAGCGCCGCCCTTGATCTGTAACTTTATTAAAGCACCGACTTCTTTTGCCATTTTTATTTATTTGTTTTTAACTCAATGTTCGTAGTGGAAGCTATGTAACATTTAAGACCTTTTGTAGTATTGAGTATAAAGTACATAGTACATAGATACCAACCCACCGATAATATTTTATACGTCCTTCTATCTCAATACTTTGTACTAAATACTAAGTACTACTCTTTCTCAACTTGCATATAATTCAACTCAAGTGGTGTTCTTCTTCCGAAGATCTTAACCATAACCTTAAGTTTCTTTTTCTCTTCATTTACCTCTTCAATCACACCGGTAAACCCATTGAATGGACCATCCATTACTTTGACATTTTCACCAACGTAATAAGAAATATTCATTGACTCACCTTGTTCAGCCATTTCATCAACCTTGCCAAGGATCCGGTTAACTTCTGCAGCCCTCATTGGAACGGCATTGCCAGTTTTATCACCAAGAAAACCAATAACACTATTGATACCTTTAACAACATGTTCTAACTCACCAACTAAAGCAGCTTCGATTAGCACATAACCAGGATAAAAATTACGCTCTTTAGCAATCTTTTTACCATCTTTCATCTGGTAATATTTCTCCATGGGGATTAATACCTGAGGTAAAAGATGAGAAATACCCAGACGGTTAACTTCAGCCTCTAAGTATTGCTTTACTTTCTTCTCTTTGCCACTTACAGCCCTTACAACATACCATTTTAATTGATCGCTCATTTGCTTTAATTATGCCAGAGATTTATAAAACATCTTTAATGCATTACCAGCAGTTTCATCCATTGCTAAAATCACAAGTGAAATTATTATTGATGCTATTAATACCAATACAGCTGAATTTTGCAATTCTCCCCATGTAGGCCAAGAAACCTTTTGGGTCATTTCTGTATATGATTCTTTTAAAAACTCTACTACGTTAGCCATTTTACATTTAGCGTAAGCACGGGAACAAGGATTCGAACCCTGATCAAAGGTTTTGGAGACCTCTATTCTACCATTGAACTATTCCCGTTTAATAAATAACTAGGTTCACAAAATTACTTGTAAACTAAGCCCGTGTATTATAAGAAAACATAAGTCCACAATGGACTTATGTTATCGAATTAACCTTTATAAGAAATTGCTTATTTTACAATTTCAGTAACCTGTCCGGCACCTACAGTTCTACCACCTTCACGGATCGCAAAACGAAGACCTTTTTCCATTGCGATCGCGTTAATCAGTTTTACACTAATTGTAACGTTATCACCTGGCATAACCATTTCTACACCATCAGCAAGAGTGATCTCACCAGTAACATCTGTTGTACGGAAGTAGAATTGTGGACGGTATTTGTTAAAGAATGGAGTGTGACGTCCACCTTCTGCTTTTGACAATACATAGATCTCAGCTTTGAAATCAGTATGCGGAGTTACAGAACCTGGCTTACAGATAACCATACCACGACGGATATCAGTTTTCTCAATACCACGTAATAGTAATCCTACGTTATCTCCAGCTTCACCTCTGTCTAATATTTTACGGAACATCTCAACACCAGTAACAACTGATTTTAAGTTTTCAGCTCCCATACCTAAAATATCAACCTGCTCACCTGAGTTTACTATACCTCTTTCAATACGTCCTGTTGCTACAGTACCACGACCAGTGATCGAAAATACATCTTCAACCGGCATTAGGAAAGGAAGTTCAGTTAAACGTGGAGGAATTGGGATGTAGTTATCTACAGCATCCATTAATTCCATAATTTGACCAACCCATTTAGGATCGCCATTAAGACCTCCCAAAGCAGAACCCTGAATAACAGGAATATCATCACCGGGGAATTCGTAGAAGCTTAAAAGTTCACGAATTTCCATCTCTACTAATTCAAGTAATTCTGGATCGTCGACCATGTCAACTTTATTCATAAAAACAACCAATGAAGGTACACCAACCTGACGTGCAAGAAGGATGTGTTCACGAGTTTGTGGCATAGGACCATCAGTAGCAGCAACTACTATAATAGCACCATCCATCTGAGCAGCACCTGTTACCATGTTTTTCACATAATCCGCGTGACCTGGACAGTCAACGTGAGCATAGTGACGGGTAGCAGTTGAATACTCCACGTGTGCAGTATTAATAGTGATACCTCTTTCTTTTTCTTCTGGAGCAGAGTCAATTGAATCAAATGAACGTGCTTCAGAAAAGCCCGCATCTGCTAACACTTTTGTGATAGCTGCTGTAAGTGTAGTTTTACCGTGGTCAACGTGACCTATAGTACCGATATTTAAATGCGGCTTACTGCGGTCAAATTTTTCTTTTGCCATTTTGTTTTATACTAGTTGTTAGGTTAATTTTTATTATTATTTTAATCTTTAATACATTACTGAGCCAACGATGGGACTTGAACCCATGACCTCTTCCTTACCAAGGAAGTGCTCTACCGCTGAGCTACGTCGGCTTTTAATTTGCTCTAAGTTTAATTCTAATAGTTTAATTATTAAACTATTAATTAGCATTCAAACCCTTGAGCGGAAGACGAGGTTCGAACTCGCGACCTATAGCTTGGAAGGCTATCGCTCTACCAACTGAGCTACTTCCGCATTTTTAATTACGAATTACGAATTAGTAGTTCATTCGTAATTTGTAATTAACCAATTCGTAATTGGTTATGGTTGTGGGGGGAGAAGGATTCGAACCTTCGAAACCGAAGTAACGGATTTACAGTCCGTCCCATTTGACCGCTCTGGAACCCCCCCAACGTACAGAGCCTCCTATCGGGATCGAACCAATGACCTACTGATTACAAGTCAGTTGCTCTACCAGCTGAGCTAAGGAGGCGAAATGTTTAAAACCTATTCTAAAAATAAAAAAGAACAACCCTATCAGTGTTTGTTAATCTTTAAAAATAACACCCCCTCTGAAATGGACTGCAAATCTACGAAAATTTGGAGTTAGACAAAATTTTTTATAAAAAAAATTTGACAGCTATTTAGACTGCCTAAAAAGCAAATAATAATAGGTTTTTATGATTGGGGAAAAAATATGAATATTCATCCAATAGGCTTATTAAATAAGATTATTGGCATGGGGACGCAAATTTCTTTACGTTTATCAAGCTTACGTTTGAGCGACTCCACAGCCTTGTCAGTTGCTTCTTCAAAAGTTTTACATTGCTCTTTTGCAAAAAAAAATCCCAGCGATCAATAATTTAACTTCAGTTATCTTATTTACTTCATGATCCGATTTTTCTAATTTAAGTTAAAATCTACACTAATAATCTGATCGAAAAACTGATCAAGTTTATCTGCTTTGTTCTGAATAAAATACAAGAAATAACGTCGGCTGTAAAATGGATCGATTACACTCTGGTTTATATATTGCCTCCTTTTTAAAATTAATGCAATCAGTTGTGAAATCGTAGCTTATTGAGTAGTTATAGTTTAATCGCCCCCACCCTTTAAATAGTGTTAAGCTTTAGGATGAGCCTGTTTATAAATTGATTTTAGTTTTTCTACTGAATTGTGAGTATAAACCTGTGTTGCTGCCAAACTTGAATGACCTAATAACTCTTTGATTGCATTCAAGTCTGCTCCTCTGTTTAATAACGACGTTGCAAAACTATGCCTCAATATATGCGGACTTTTTTTATCATGAGTTGAAATAAAGGATAGAACTAGATTAACTGTTCGGTAAATAAACTTTGCGTACACCTTCTTACCCTCATTAGTAACGATTAAAGCAGATGATTTGTTATCAAAATTCTGACTTAATTTTTGAAGCTGATAATCGCCTATCAATTTTGTCAACGGTTTACTGATTGGAATGATCCTTTCCTTATTTCGCTTACCTAGAACCTTAATTTGCTGCTCATACACATTTATATCATGGTCAGATAAGTTTACAAGCTCAGAAAGACGCATTCCGGTTCCATATAAGAGCTCTACTATCACACGATCACGTATTCCCTTAAAATCATTGCTAAATACACCCTGAGCATCTAGAAGAATATCCATCTTCTGTTCAGTTATAACTACAGGAAGTCGTTTGGGTATCTTAGGAGCTTTAACATAAATCATTGGACTATTTCCAATTAGATTTTCACGCTGAAGAAATTTGTAAAACGAACGGAGACTTGATATTTTACGATTGATTGTTCGGGCTTCAATTCCATCATCCATTAATGATACTATCCATGTCCGAACATGCTGATGAGTAACATTCAATAATTCAGGTTGAAATGAGACTATAAATTGAGAAAATTGATCGAGGTCATTTTTATAGGCAGTTACGGTATTGGGAGAAAACCGTTTTTCGAATTGCAGGTATCGTATAAATTGCTCAATAAACATCAAAAACTATTTGCATATCCAATAGTTTGAATATACAAATAGTTTTAGAAAATTATATGCTAAACTGAAATTAAACAGTTTCTATGTTTAAGCCCTGCTTGTAAATAGCTTTTTTAACTTGCGTACGACGGGTGATAGATTTTTTCTCGTAGGCCTGGCGGCTGCGAAGTTCTCTCAATACACCGGTTTTTTCGAATTTCTTTTTAAAGCGCTTAAGAGCTTTGTCCAATGATTCGCCGTCTTTTACATTAATAATGATCATAATATACAGATACCCCCTTTCGGTTTTGGATTGCAAATGTACAATAAAATTTAATTCTAATGATACAGGAACAAAAAATAATGAGACAAGAATTTGATTTAAACAAATATATCCTGAATAAAAAGCTTTTTAAAGCAATGATTTTATCCATTAAACAACTAATCATAAATTTCAGAGCTGAACTATCATTTATTTTAAATTGCTCTGGCCTTACAATTTTTTGAATTTCAGTTAATTACAATTGATCCCGTAAAGATCAGAAGCTGTAATTGATTGCTTAAACTAATTGGCTATTTATGCTAGTATCAAAATAATGATCATTTATAAGCTACAAGAGAAATAATAGTGTGACTTACTTTTTTGAGTTTCTCATTGGCATTTAGAAAATCAAGACTTATTACAAAAGCATAACCGGCCACAACCCCATCAAGCTTTTGCACAAGTCGGGTGGCAGCACTAACGGTACCGCCAGTAGCCAGCAGATCATCATGAATTAATACCCGTTGACCAGGTATGATAGCATCTTCATGCAGTTCAAGAATAGCTGAGCCATATTCTAATTCACAAGGCTCCTCTACTGTCTTAAATGGTAGTTTTCCCTTTTTGCGAATAGGCACAAATGGTATTTTTAACCTGTTTGCGAGCATTAAACCAAATAAAAATCCTCGGCTCTCAATACCAGCAACTACATCTATTTCGATACCATTCAATTGCCTAACAAACTCGTCGATTACATACGTACATAATTTAGCGTCTTTTAATATAGGAGTTATATCCTTAAATAATATTCCAGGTTTTGGAAAATCGGCTATATCCCGAATAGCAAATTCAAGTTCCTTACTGATCATGGGGTAAAAATGCAAAGTATGGCTCAATTTTACGGATTATTTCTTTATTCAGGATAGCTACTTTCTTTAAATCTTCAATTGTTTGAAAATGTCCATGCTGCTGTCGATATTGAATGATGGCATTCATTTGTTTATAAGTTAGGTAGGGATGTTTTTTAAACTGGTCAAAGCCAGCTGTATTAAGATTTATTTTTTGAATAAGCCCGGCGTCAATAGAAAACTGACCTTGAATCTGAGAATATTTAAGGGAGTCTATGCCATAAACTTCTTTTAGTTGCTCCTTTGTATAAAATCCTCCTAAGCGATCCCTGAATCGAATGATTCTGGAAGCAAAGGCTGGGCCGATACCCCGTACGGTTAATAGCGATAATGAATCAGCCGAATTTAGCTCAATTAGTGGCGCAGGAATTCGATTATTGGATGTTGCAGACTTTGCCAGCTTTTCATCCTTTACAAATTTATTAGGAGTATACGATGCAGCAATACGGATATAAGGTTCCACTAAAGCATACTGAGCTTCTGAAATTGAATAAATTCTTTTCAGATCTTCTTTCTTGTAAAATTTGCCTCCTTTAGATACATAATTATTGATAACCCTGATCTGCTTTATGGAAAAACCCAATCTTTGCCATTCCTTTTCGCCGATACTATTCGGGTCAAATTGAAAATACTCTGCCCTTGTAGCTTCTTTTTTACTTTTTGGTTTGAAAACCCTAATTTCTGAATTTTTAAAATTCGCTGCCTCAAGTTTAAATTTTTCAAGATCATAAACCTGCAGTTTGCTAAGCTTACGATAAAACCAGGGGCTTGCCAGAATGATAAGAATAAGCAGAAAAAGAAAGAATATGCCATTCAACTCTTTTTTAGAAAAATTAAAAAATGATCGTAAAGAACTCATGAAACCCCAATTATTTGAATAAATGTGCAACAAAAAAAACAGCTGTTCATTTGAATACCGCGAAGAATATAACGGCACTGGGGAAATCTTTACTGAAACAGATTTAACATAAAGGTAATAGTAAATTGTCGTATTTTGGATATCGATTAATCTTAAATCATGAAGATCATAACCAAAGCAGAATTTGAAAAAGCGAGTAAAATTGACAAATTCTATATGCCCGGACTGGCTTCATTACTGATGGAGATCATGAAGATAAATGAGGTGAATGAGGTATTTGAAAAAGCAGAGCATTTACAAGGTGAAGCATTTATAGATAAAATATTACAAATTATAGGAATTACCATTGACTATGATGAATCTGAATTAAAGAATTTTCCAAAAAAAGGTCCTTTTATAGCTATTGCGAACCATCCTTACGGTGGAATTGAAGGATTGATGCTTTTAAAGATCATGTGTCTTGCTAGGCCAGATTCAAAACTAATGGCCAATTTCCTGCTTAAAAAAATTCCAAATCTTTCTGACTACCTCATTGCGGTTAATCCTTTCGAAAACATAGAGAATACTTCAAGCATAAGCGGAATAAAAACTATAATTTTACAGCTTAGTTCAGACATTCCAATTGGCATCTTCCCAGCAGGGGAGGTTTCAACATTCAAAACAAAGATCCAAAAAATAACAGACAAGCCCTGGCATCCGGTAGTTGGAAAGCTTATACAAAGGGCTGATGTACCAGTAGTTCCAATATACTTTCATGGCAATAATGGAATCCTCTTCAACCTGCTAAGCTTTATCCACCCTACTTTAAGAACAGCAAAACTGCCTTCCGAATTATTTAATAAACAAGGCCAAAAGATCAGTTTGAGAATTGGCAAACCGGTAAAACCATCTGAACTTCCATTCTATGATAATCCGATCAAATTGTTAGATTATCTAAGAGCTAAAACATATGCATTAGGTGCCGGACTAGAAAATGAAAAAAAAATATTCGATCCGCGTAATATTTTTAAAATCAGGAAAAAAACTCAGGAAATTGTTGCGCCAATTTCAATTGAAGATCTGGAAAAGGAAATTGCTAATCTTACCGAATACTTAGTCTGTTCAGAGAAAAATTATGAGGTTTACATTTGCTCTTCAACAGCAATTCCAACTATATTGAAAGAGATTGGACGACTGAGGGAGATCACTTTTCGTGAGATTGGCGAAGGCACTAATAAACCGATAGACCTAGATGAATACGATATCAATTATTATCATTTATTCATTTGGGAGAAGGAATCAAAAATGATCGTTGGTGCTTATCGAATTGGTAAAGGAGCAGAGATATTCTACAGCATGGGAATAAAGGGCTTTTACCTGAATGAATTATTTAAGATCCAAAAGCAATTTTATCCAGTACTCATGAAAAGCCTGGAGCTTGGACGTTCCTGGGTAAGAAAGGAATATCAGCAAAAGCCACTTCCGCTATTCTTACTATGGAAAGGGATATTACAATTCCTTTCAAAAAATTCAGAATATCGTTACCTGATCGGTCCAGTAAGTATCAGCAATAGGTTTACAAAATTATCAAAATCCCTAATTGTAGAATTTATCAGGAATAACAATTTTGATCATGAACTTGCCCAATTTGTTAAACCAAGAAAGAATTTCAAAGTTGATTTTTCAAAAATAGATAAAGATCTGCTAACAGAAGCTGGCCAAACCTTGAAGGATCTAGATTCACTAATATCAGATATTGAAACCTCTAATATGAGAATACCAGTTTTATTAAGGCAATACCTGGCACTAAATGCAAAGATCATTAGCTTTAACATTGATCCTAAATTCTCAGACTGTCTGGATGGATTTCTGATACTTGATATTGAAACAATCCCAAGCGAAATACTAAAAAAATTAGAAAAAAATATCCAAGATTGATTTATTAATGTTACCTTAACATAATTTTAATGTTAAGTTAATGTTAAGTGATTTAAAATTGAGGTCTCGGATTGCCATTTTCAGTATCAAATTGTCAATGATATTAACATTTTGTTTATCAAGTGGCCATGCTTTTGCTGACAATTTTAGCATTGAATTTTATAATGGAACCTTCAATTTTGAGCTAAATGAAACTTCTAAAATTTCTTTTACTGAAGAGCTTACTCCTGAATCAATCACAAATTTCTACAAGAAACTAAACCAAAGTAATTATCAGCCATTACTATCCTCACTTTTAGCCTATAAAGAAAAATACCAGTTAAATGATTGGATATACTATCAACTAATACGCAAAACTGCCCAGCAGATAAGTCCTAAAGTAGAAAATTACCATCGTTACACGTTGTATAAATGGTTTTTACTTAGTAAATCAGGATATGATGCCCGATTATCTATCGGGAATAATCGATTGATCTTTTATGTTAAGAATGATGAAAATATCAATGACATACCCTTTTTTAATATAGAAGGCAATAAGTATATGTGCTTAAACTACCATGACTATGGCAAGGTAGATTTCGAAAAAGACAAAGTTTATCCTGTTCATGTGATTATCCCCGAGGCTGTGCACGCATTCTCATATAAAGTTACCAGGATGCCCGATTTTAAGCCTGAATCCTATAGCGAAAAAGAAATTCAGTTCAACTACCGACAAAAGGCCTATCACTTCCAGATTAAATTAAACTCAGAAGTTGAAAATATTTTCAAAAATTATCCCGGAGTTGATTTTGAGACTTATTTTAACATACCGCTAAGTCACGAAACATACCGTTCATTAATTCCTCTATTGAAAAAAAATGTTTCAAGCATGGCACAGAAAAAAGGCATTGATTACCTGATGAGGTTTACTCGATATGCTTTTTTATATCAAAATGATGAAAATAATTTTGGAAAGGAGAAGCGTTTGTCACCTGAACAAACCTTATTTTCAAAATACAGTGATTGTGATGACCGTGCCGCATTATTTTTCTACTTGGTTAAGGAAATATACAATCTGCCAATGATTGCATTGCTCTACCCTACTCATATTAGTATGGCGGTACAGTTCGACAAACCATTTGGCAAATCGATCATCTATAATGGAGCAAAATATTCAGTGTGTGAGCCAACACCCCAGGAACAGGATCTTAGAATAGGTCAAATAGCAGGAAATCTTCAAAAGATTGAATATGAGGTAGTTTACCAATATAGCCCACTGGCTAACTAGAAAAAAAAGTTTAACAAAATTAAAATTAATTCAAAAAAAATACCCGCAATAATTGCGGGTATTTTTGTTAAAGGTAACTATTAAGTTTAATATCCGTTTGCACCTTTAGTGAAGTTAAAACTAGTCCAGCCAGCCATCCAGTCTGTTGTTCCAAATGCACCGCGATAAGTAGTTGCACTGAAGTGACTATTAGTCAAGTCACCGGCAAATGCAGCTCCTGTTAATGCAGGTGAGCCTGCAGCAGGAAGTAAGTTAGGGGCTTTTAAATTAAATGGATCAGTAATTTTTGCTTCAGCAGTAGTGGCTAACGTTATTGTAGCACTTGCCTCAGCTTTAGTTTTCACAGCAACATCAGTTGCACCTACAACAGTTACAGAACCTATTTTATAAGTCGCTGCATTTGCATGCAATAGGTTGTTCTTAAATTCAGAGGTTGTAGTCATACCAACTAAACTATTATAAGTTCCATCAGACTCTAAAGATAATCCACCTTTCATCCAACCCATTAAAACTGAATTGTTTAGAACAAAATTACTAGACCTTCTGAAACGATTCGCGAAATTATGGTTCTTTGAAGCAGTATTGTCAACGTTTGGACCTATGAAAGTGAAGTTTGAAAGTACCGGCCGAGTAATTGGTGTTGCCGTAGTACCTGTAGCATCATTATCACACTCTACACCATTACCAGCATCACCAGCATCAATAAATGAAGGATCTCTTAGAGCAACTCCAAACTGAATTCTACCGGTATATCCAAAATCGAAATCGAAATCATCATCAGCTGTAGCAAAGGCTACTAAGTATTTTGCATTAACAGTTCCACCAAAGATTTCGAAGGCATCATCATTACCATAAGCAACCTGAACATATTCAATAGTTGTACCTGAACCAACACCACCTAAAGTCAAACCATTGATCTCTGAATTTGGCTGTGCAGCGATACCTGCAAATTCAATTCTAACGTACTTTAAAGTACCTGAATTATCAGCAGCAACAGTACCACCATAGTTTTTACCAACACCACCTTCAATTGTAGGTTCTGTAGTACGGTTGGTAGTAGATTTTCCAAGAATAACCATACCGCCCCAATCGCCAGGATTACGCTCACCAACGGCTTTTCCAGATGTAAATACGATTGGTTTTGCAGCAGTTCCTATCGCATTAATCTTTGCACCTCTTTCAATAATTATTGCTCCTTTATCAGTAATATCACTTTTTATAATTGCACCTGCAGCAACATTAATTTCACTACCATCTTCAAAATATACATAGCCTTTAAGTGTAAAAGTTCCTTCAGGAACATTCAGAACTGTGTTTTTATAAACACCTGTAATAATTTCACCAGTTTTTAAAGTTACGATTTTTTTTGCGTTTGGATCAATTGGAGCAGGAGTAGGTTCAGAACTCTTTTTACATGATCCTACTAAAATAGCTAGTACGAGAATTAAAGTATTAAATTTTAATGATTTCATATTATTAGATTTTTTGTTTTTGGTTTTTTTATTTAGTATAAAGATATCGCAGGTAGGTTAGCTTAATTTTAAGCCAATATTAATTTTTTGTACAAAATTTATTTTTTATTATTCCTAAAGCCTAAGTTATATGAAAATGACAGCGACACATTTGAACCAAGTTTTGATGAATTGATCATCCTGTCCACTCCAGCTCCCTCGTAGGCTTTATTAGCATTTACGGCATTATTTTGATAAAATACTGTACTCTGATTTAGGATATCGCCAACATTAAGTTTGATCTCAACCTGAGATTTAAGAATTTTTTTACTTATTTGAAAATCAAATACATCACGCGCATTTTCATAGATATCTGGGTATCCCTGATATCCTACAAGGAATATTCTTTGTCCGATACGATTGTAAACTGATGTGAACGTAAGAGCAGTTTTAGGTGAGAAATATTGCAAACCTGCATTAATCAAATATGGTGACTGACCTTGAAGCGGTCGGTCAATCCCTTCGCCCTGAACTTGTGAATTTATGTAAGTAGCATTGGCGAAAGCTGTTAAATTATTCAACCATTCCTTATCGCCCATAAAGCTTAGCTTTTTACGAATATCAAGCTCAATACCTAAAGATGTTGCCTGATATGCATTCAGGTAATTTATACCCCTAACCACAGGTGTAGAGTTAGAATTTACACGTTGCTCAATTGGATTATTAAAGTTTTTATAAAAAGCTGAAACAGTAAAAGTTTCACCTGCAGAAGGATATAGCTCATACCTTAAATCACCATTGAAAATCTTAGCACGTTTTAAAGCAGGATTACCAGTTACTGAAGTCTGAGTAATGAAATCGTAATAATTAAATAAAGCCAATTCCCTGAATTCTGGTCTCGAAACTGTCTGAGATCCTGATAAACGAATATTTGAACTAGAATTTAAACTGTATGAAAAATTAGCAGATGGAAGAACATCAAAATTATCCTGTTTTGCTGCAATTTTTTGACTCGAAAAATCAATAGCATTTAAGGTTTGAGCAAATTGCTCAAAACGTGCACCATAAGAAAGTCTTATTTTTTCTCCTAATTTATTATCCATTAACAAAAAGCCAACATTCAAGTCAGAATTAGCATCATAACTATCTGTATTATTCGAAAAATCGCTAAGTATATACCCATTGGTACTGATATTGGCCGGAGCAAAAATTTGTTCTTTGGGCAAGCCACTGATTGATTGCTCAAATGCCGAAGGGCCTACAAAAAAGTAATTAAATATTCTTGCACCAAAATCACGTTGCTTATATTGTTTCAAGACTCCAACTTTAAAGGTTGATTGCTGGTCAAACAATTTTATTGGAATTGCCACAGCTGCCTGAGCACCATAAGTATCTTCCTCTAGATTAGAAAATAATCTTCTGGTGTTTCTGTCAATAAGGCGAAAGGGTTGTTTTGTACCTAATGAACGGCGATAATCCAAAGAACTCTGATCAGGCTGATCACGTTCTACTCTGGAATAGTTCAAATTCCAAGTAAGTTTAATCTGCTT
>CAMDQV010000022.1 GCA_945906015.1 Pedobacter schmidteae
GGCCATTGATTTTCACTTTCCAGTCTTTGAGGTCTTTGCCGTTAAATAGGCTTATCCAGCCCTTGTTTTGGGCAATACAGCTTGTGCTCAATACCAATAAGCACAGCGTTATGAATTTAGTTAACATAGAATTTGCTTTATAAACTAAGGTAATAATAAATAGTTATATGAAGTGGTTGGTTGGAAACAATGGGAGTACACGCGACACGCGTACGCCAGCGATATAAAATTGGACTACCTGGTATCTATAACGTTTTCAGCATAAACTCCGCGACAGTCCATTTCAAACTCTAAATCTTGAACTGGAGGCCGATTGTAATGCCAGTCAATACCACTTAATGCTGCGCCACGCTTTACAATTTCGTTCACCATTATGTGGTGAATATCATGGACAGTATACAACTGGCTTGCCGTAGAATCTGCCCAAGTAAAGCCAAGACCAGCCATTCGACGTTCCATCTCATTAAGCACCCAGCGTCCCTTTTTCATTAAGCCCTCTTGGGATAGGTCACCAAGACTAATACTGTGAGTACGATAATCACTCATGCCCTCTGGAGCTTCAGCACTACCAGCGATTACAAAAGATGGTTTTGCCTTGGCATCAGGCACGGTATAAGTAAAAGCATGAATACTCGGACTCAATGGTTTAGTCAATTCTGGACAGACATTTGAGCGGGCTATGGGATTGTCACCACCCTCCTGGTAAATACCCCAAGCTTTTAAAGTGCCCATGTAAATGTTATTAAAGTCAACAAAGCCTTGTTCGGTAAATGGCTCGGGTGAACGCAATTCGCAGGCTCCAAATGCAGCGAGCGGACGACCTAAAGTTTCGAGATGTTGTTGGATGCGTAAAAAGCCCTCTAGTAGTGGCAGCGGCCGACTGAATCGCACACGTTCTAATCTATAACCATCCAGTGCCGTAATACCGGCAGAATACTGCCTCACACCTCTAAGATAACGATAGGATCCAGGTTCAAATATTTTGTTATCAGACATATTTATTTCCTTATTGACCTATGGTTGGTGTTATCACTAACCAGCTGAGAGCTAAGATAGTGAAATTAGGGAAAAGGTGTTAAGATTTAGGTGGTTGTTGAGAACAACAACCACCCAAATCGGTCAAGAGGTATGCTATACCGCGTCTGAGAGCGAAGAGAATGTAAAATCTCTGATCTTTATTGGGGGTATCAGTGCATTGATCCCAGATTCACCACTCACTGTCCGTTCTGGTTTGCCCAGGGCTTCGAGATTGTTCAGCATAATAATTGGACTTTCATTGAATCTGAAATTCTTTACAGGGAATTTGATTTCCCCATTTTCAATATAGAAAGTACCATCACGGGTTAATCCGGTTAGTAAAACAGTTTGAGGATCCACACTCCGGATATACCATAAACGGGTAACTAAAATACCTTTCTCGGTGCTTTTGATCAGATCTTCTAGCGATTGGTCAGTACCGGCCATAATCACAGCTTCGGGTGTAGGAACGGCTTTTACACCTTTCTTTTGTGCCCAATAGCGTGAGTAAAATAGGTTTTTGATTACGCCATTCTCAATCCAATTTACTTTTTCTTGAGCTCTTCCATCGCCACTCCAAGTACTTGTTGGGAGTTCAGCATTGAAGGGATCTGAATAAATATTGACACGTTCATCCACCAGTTTTTCACCAAGTTTAGTTAAGCCACCGGGTTTACTCATAAAGCTTCTTCCTTCATCCGCCTGACGGCCATCCATCCCAAAAAATAAATTTTCAAGTAGTACTAGGGCTGCGGCAGGTTCAAGAATCACGGTGTATTTTCCTGGCTCTATTGCTCGGGCTGTTGCAGAACGGGCAGCTTTGTTTGCAGCTGATGCCGAAGCAGCCTTTACATCCAGTTTTTTGAAGTCGTTATACGATTTGGTTGCATAACCTGAACCTTTTCCATCCTCTGTACGTAGGGTCACATTAAAGCTGACGCCGGTAGAAGTATTATAGGCAAAAAGCCCTTTTGAATTCATCATTGCTGAATAGGAGGTATTATTCTCCAGAAAGCCGGCAGCGGTCAACTTATTGTCTTTTGAGATCTGCAGACTTGATGCTACGGCATCTGCACGGTCTTTTGGGCTCATATCTGCCGTTGCCTGAACAAAGGTTGCCGATTCAGGATAGGTCTGAGGACCCATAAATGAAACAAATTCAGGATTTTCAGGTGCCAGCTTAGCTAGTTCTTCTGCACGCTGAACAACCTTTCGGAGCGACTCATCATCATATTCATTGATTGTTGCAACTCCCATCTTTTTGCCGAAGGCAGATGATACCACCAAACTATTGGAGCTGACCCCACCGCTGGTGGAAACAGAATTTCTGGCATATCGTATATTTCCTGCATCAGAACCACTGAGGTTAACCTCACATTCATCTGCTTTGGAATAACTCAACACTTTCTTTAAAAGTGCCTGAGCCTGTTCTTTACTTAGTATTGACATGGTCTTATCTTCAGATTTTTCTTGCTGTATTGATTACATTAACTCCATTAAAACGGGTAGTAGCACATCCATGTGAAACTGCACTAGATTGTGTTGGCTGACCCTTGCCATCAAAGAATGATCCACCCAGGCGATAATCACGTTCATCGCACATATCGCTGCATGCATTCCAGAATTCCTGTGTATTTGCCTGATAGGCAACATCTTTCAGCATTCCTGCAATTTTTCCTTCTTTGATCTCATAATATAGCTGACCGCCGAATTGGAAATTATAACGCTGCTGATCGATCGAGAATGATCCGTCGCCAATGATATATATTCCCTTTTCAACATTTTTGATTAGGTCATCAATGCTTTTCTTTTGTTTACCCGGTAACAGGGATACATTTGGCATCCGCTGAAACTGAACACTGCTCCAGTTATCGGCATAGCAACAACCCTGAGATTCATTCAGCCCGACAATATGTGCCTGATCGCGGATTGCCTGATAATTGACTAGAACACCTTCCTTAATGATATCCCATTTCTTTGTTCCAACACCTTCATCGTCATAGCCTACTGCACCAAGAGATCCGGGCTGTGTTTTATCACCCACGATGTTCACTAGCTCACTTCCGTATTTAAAGTTTTTAGACTGCCATTTATCTAAGGTCAGGAAGCTTGTTCCGGCAAAATTTGCTTCATAGCCCAGTACCCGGTCTAATTCAGTTGGGTGACCGCTAGATTCATGGATAGTTAACCAAAGGTGCGAAGGATCTAAAACAAGGTCGTATTTTCCTGCTTCAACAGATTTGGCAGTTATTTTTTGTCCGACTTGGGTAGCTGCAGCTTTTGCATCTTCCAACATGTCATATCTTCCTTTATAGAGGGTAGTCACTCCCTGGATCTTATCCTGCGGTCGGGCTTCTAGGTATTCATACCCCATACCCATCGGTGCACTTAAAGAGTTTCGGGTTTCGAATTTTCCAGACTTTGCATCAATCTTTGTTAAGAAGAACGTTGGCCAAATACGGTGAATATCCTGATCGATATAGGAACCATCTGTCGAGGCAAAGTATTTCTGTTCATTGACCAGAAACAGGATCGAATTGGCATAATTTGCTCCGCCTTTCATGGCAGCATCATTTACCGAAAGTAAAAGATCAACTTTTTCTTTCATCGGTACTTCAAAGGCATTTCTTTCAATTGGTGCTTTCCAGCTCACTTCTCCATATCCTTTTTGAGGTGCCAATTGTACTGGTTCTGTGAGCAGACGAGAATTTTCTTTGGCTATAGCTACAGCCAATTCAGCTGCTTTTGCGATACTGTCATTATCCATTTTGTCGGTAGCTGCAAATCCCCAGCTTCCGTTTGCAATTACGCGAATACCCATCCCATATGATTCGGTATTCACAATATTCTCAACTTTATCTTCACGGGTAACCACAAACTGATTTAGGTATCGCCCAATACGAACATCTGTATAAGTGGCACCTCTAGAACGTGCAGCATTCAGTGCTACATCAGACATCCGTTTTTTAAGTGACGGATCAATCCGGTCTAGAGCAGTATCCAGCGGAACTGAATTACCCCAAACAGGAATGGACGGAAGCATGGCTGCAGCAGCACCTAGCCCCGTAAGGTGAACAAAATCTCTTCTTCTCATTTAATTTTTAGGTTAGTATTTTTATGGGGCAGTCTAATTAGCAAAAACTCAATGGGCATTTGTACTGTTTTTGAGAGGCTTTTGAGCGGTAACAAATTAAATATATAAATAATTTGTTTTTCAATTAGGTTAAACATCTTTTTTAAAGTCTTAGTTATTAAGACGCAGACTGAAACAGAATGTTACTAGTATTCTAAATACCTTATTCCAGATTTTTCTTTTTTCCATGAGTATAAATTTTGGTATCAGTAGTCATAAATGGTCGGTTAAATGATCTTAAATTACTAGTTAGCAGGTGGATATTGTGATTATGCGAAGTGACATAAAAATCAAAAAAATACCGGCAAAGAATTTAGTCTATTGCCGGTATTCAATCATTTTATCTTTAGCTATATTTTTCTGCCCGTATTAATCACGTTTACACCTTTAAATAAGGTAGTAGCACATCCATGTGACACTGCGCTTACCTGACTAGGTTGACCTTTTCCATCAAAGAAAGATCCGCCCAGGCGATAATCTTTTTGATCACAAATGGCTGAACAAGAGTTCCAGAATTCTTGGGTGTTTGACTGATAAGCTACATC
Organism: Pedobacter schmidteae; assembly: GCA_945906015.1. Lineage (GTDB taxonomy): Bacteria > Bacteroidota > Bacteroidia > Sphingobacteriales > Sphingobacteriaceae > Daejeonella > Daejeonella schmidteae_A. The sequence continues at coordinate 4,696 of CAMDQV010000022.1, forward strand.
TTTTAACAAACCGCCGATTTTTCCATCTTTCACTTCAAAACAAAGTTGGCCGCTGAACTGAAAATTATAACGCTGCTGATCGATAGAGTAGGAGTTACGCCCAAAAATATAAATTCCTTTCTCTACGTTTTTAACCAAATCATTTGCACTCAGTGGAGTTTTTCCGGCTTTTAGTGAAACATTAGGCATGCGCTGAAATTGTACCTTGTCCCAGCTGTCGGCATAGCAGCAACCTTGCGATTCGGGAAGTCCCAAAATATGTGCTTGGTCGCGAATGGTTTGGTAATTAACCAGAATTCCGTCCTTAATGATATCCCAGTTTTTGCATTTTACACCCTCGTCATCATAGCCAACTGCTGCAAGAGATCCCTTTTCTGTTTTATCGGCTTCAAAGTTGACGATCTTACTACCAAAATTAAATTTCTTGCTTTCCCATTTATCCAGTGTTAGGAAACTAGTGCCGGCATAATTTGCCTCATATCCTAAAACGCGGTCAAGTTCAGAAGGGTGTCCTACAGATTCATGGATGGTCAGGAAAAGATTAGTAGGGTCAATGATCAGATCATATTTTCCGGGCTCTACTGGTTTTGACCTTAATTTCTCATCCACATGTCGGGTTGCTGTAACGGCATCCTCCAGCATATTATATCGGTTTTTGTAAATAGTGAACAGTCCGTCGATCTCTTCTTCTTTTTTCGGATTCAGGTACTCATAACCCATTCCCATCGGTGAACTTAGTGAATTACGGGTTTCAAATTTCCCTGATTTAGAATCGATCTTGGTCACAGTAAAGGTTGGCCAAAGCCTGTGAATATCCTGATCAATATAAGAACCTTCGGTTGAAGCAAAGTACTTCTGTTCATTCACCAGAAACAAGGATGAATTCACAAAATTGGCACCACCTTTCAAAGCAGCAGCATTGACTCCAAGCAGCAATTCTGTCTTTTCCTTGATTGGAATCTCGAATGAATTCTTTTCAAAAGGTGTTTTCCAGCTAATTTCACCATATCCTTTTTGGGGGGCAAGTCTTACCGGCTCGGTCAGTAGTTTGGAGTTTACCTTTGCTATCTGTACTGCTAATGCAGCTGCTTTTGCAATAGTATCCTCGGTTAGGTTATCAATTGCTGCAAAGCCCCAACTTCCATTCGCAATTACCCGGATTCCCATTCCGTAAGATTCGGTGTTGCTGATGCTCTCAACTCGGGTTTCACGGGTGGTAAGAAACTGGTTCAGGTACCTGCCGATACGAACATCAGCATAAGTAGCTCCTTTGGATTGGGCAGCATTCAATGCGATATCAGCCAATTTTTTTTTCAGACTTGCATCAACTTCCATTAAAGCATCCTCAATAGCAATATCACGGCCTATAACCGGGATGGACTGCAGCATGGAAGCTCCTACACCTATTCCTGAAACGTATAAAAAATCTCTTCTTCTCATAACGATAATTAATTAATTTTGAGTTAATATATGATGATTTATACTGCGTCAGAAAGAGATGAGAAGGTGAAATCTCTGATTTTCATAGGTGGTACGATCATATTTCCGCTACGTTGTGGTTTTCCTAAAGCTTCCACATTGTTCAGCATGATGATTGGACTTTCATTAAACCTGAAATTTTTCACAGGAAACATAATCTTTCCGTTTTCAATATAGAATGTACCGTCACGTGTCAGTCCGGTAAGTAGTAAAGTTTGAGGATCAACACTTCTGATATACCAGAAACGTGTGACCAATATGCCTTTTTCAGTGCTTTTGATCAGATCTTCGAGTGAAGCTGTTCCACCTTCCATAATAATTCTGTTAGCACCAGGTACAGGTTTTACATTTTTTTGTTGTGCCCAGTAACGGGAATAGCTCAGATTTTTGACTATACCTTTTTCAACCCAAGTAACTTTTTCTTGTGGAAGACCATCGCCATTCCATGTTCCTGAAGGCAGATCAGCATTAAATGGATCTGAATAAATGCTTACCTGCTCATTGAACAATTGTTCGCCTAAGCGGGTGCCTCCACCTTTTTTACTCATGAAACTTCTGCCTTCTTCTGCACTTCTTGCATCGAAGCCTCTAACCATATTAGATAACATATCACTTGCAGCAAGTGGTTCTAGAATGACCGTGTATTTACCAGGTTCAATAGCTCTTGCACCTGCAGATCCATTCGCTTTTCCTGATGCAACTTTAGTCAATGCCAGCGTATCCAGTTTCCTGATGTCATTAAAACTCTCGCTTACATAACCTGAACCGGTACCGGCCTGATTACGCGTTGTTACAGAGAATGAAACGTCAGTATCTGTATTGTAAGCGAACAAACCTTTTGAATTCATGATGGCTCTAAAACTGGTAGAATTCTCAAGAAATCCTGCTGCTTCTAGGTTAGCTGCCTTGGCAACTTCCAAACTCTTTCTTACTGCCTCAGCTCTGATGTCGGGATTGACAGCAGCAGTAGCGGCATTATAGGTAATGGATTCTGCAAAAGTTTTAGGACCTTCCAGAGAAACGTACTCCGGGTTAGGTGGTGCCAGCTGTGCCAGTTCCTCAGATCTTCTTACTACTTTTTCAAGTGATGCATCATCAAATTCATTGATCGTTGCAGAACCTGTTTTCTTACCGAATGTAGAGCTGATTGCCAGTCCCATCGTACTGATATCACCAGCTGTTGAAACCGCGTTTCTTGCATAGCGTATATTTCCGCCCTCGGTACCATTTAAACTTACTTCGCATTCATCTGCTTTAGAAAAACTCAAGGCCTTCTTTAGAATTGCCTGAGCTTGTGCTTTACTTATTATGCCCATATCTTATATTTTTCTTGCTGTATTAATAACATTAACTCCGTTAAATCGTGTTGTTGAACAACCGTGAGATACGGCATTCGACTGGCTTGGCTGACCCTTGCCATCATTGAAGGCCCCCCCAAGACGGTAATCACTTTCATCGCAAACAGCTCCCACTGCATTCCAGAATTCCTGGGTATTTGATTGGTAGGCTACATCTTTAAGCATCCCAACAATCTTGCCTTCTTTGATCTCGTAGAACATTTGGCCGCCAAACTGGAAATTATAACGCTGCTGGTCAATAGAGAATGAACCATCACCAATAACATAAACCCCTTTTTCAACATTTTTGATCAGATCATCTACGCTTAACTTCTCTTTTCCAGGTTGAAGAGATACATTCGGCATGCGCTGGAACTGAACATCTGCCCAGCTTTGAGCATAAGAACATCCCTGAGATTCCTTTAATCCGATCATGTGTGCCTGGTCGCGGGTTGCTTGGAAGTTAACAAGGATTCCATCTTTGATGATATCCCATTTTTTGCATGCTACACCTTCATCATCATATCCTACTGCTCCTAATGAGGTTTTTTCGGTTTTATCTGCAACAACATTGACCAGCTTATTACCAAAATTGAATTTTTTGGAGTTCAGTCTGTCGAGGCTTAGGAAACTTGTACCTGCATAATTGGCTTCATAACCCAGTACGCGATCCAGTTCTGTAGGGTGACCTATAGACTCATGGATAGTTAGCCAAAGGTGTGATGGGTCAAGTACCATATCATATTTACCGGGCTCAACCGATTTAGCTTTCATTTTCTGGTCTACATTAACTGTAGCCGATTTTATGTCTTCCAGAATATCATAGCGATCTTTATACCGAGTTACGATACCTTTAACCTTACTGCTTTCTTTGGGTTCCAAATATTCATAGCCCATACCCATTGGGGTACTCAACGAATTGATTGTATTGAACTTTCCGCTGCTGCGGTCAATTTTTGTTACCGTGAAATTCGGGTAGATCCGGTGTATGTCTTGATCAATATAGGATCCGTCTGTTGATGCAAAATACTTTTGCTCGTTAACAGCGAATATCAATGAATTGACAAAGCTTGCACCACCCGACATAGCAAGTGCATTGCTTGCAAGTAGAAGATCAACTTTTTCTTTTACGGGCACTTCAAATGCATTTCTCTCAATGGGCGATTTCCAGCTTACCTCACCATATCCCTTTTGAGGTGCCAGTTGAACGGGCGCTCCCTGAATTTTGGAATTTGCTTTGGCAACGGCAACTGCTTTTTCGGCCGCTTTTGCAATATCTTCTTTGGTAACGTTGTTTGTTGAGGCAAAACCCCAGCATCCATTAGCAATTACGCGTACTCCAACTCCATAAGATTCAGTATTGGATACACCCTGTACCCGATTTTCGCGTGTAGCAACAAACTGGTTCAGGTAGCGCCCGATACGAATATCTGCATAACTGGCTCCTTTTGCTCTTGCCGCATTCAATGCCACATCGGCTAATTCCTTTTTTATTTTTACATCCACCACGTTCAATGCTTCCATTGGATCGATTGGATTACCAAAAAGTGCTAGGTTTGGTAGCATTAATGCCCCAGCACCCATCCCACTCAGGTAGAGAAATTTACTTCTTTTCAATATGTTATCCTCCTTTAAATTTGGTTAGTTGAACTTGACTGATCAAGCGATCAGCATGTTTCTAAAATTGAAGTTAATATAATTTTACTTCAAGCCATAAATATGTGCAACAAAGTAAAAATAAAATATAAAACCAGATGGGGTGAATCGTGTCTTTATAAACCTGTACTGCCCCATTTCCAGTTGTGATATTTTTCGCAGATTGTTCGATAAAATTCTGTGTATTTTTCAGTTTTTCTAAAGCCTTAACTTCAGGCCATGCTTTTTCATCAAATACATAAAACCAATTGGAATCAGTATTTCCAAATTGAAAAGATTGCCATCCTGACTTTGATGGCCAAAAAGATCCTGTCTCCTGAAAACTCATGATGTGATGTTGCTTAAAAGCTATCTTTTCGCCCTTAATTTGAATGCGCGATATATTTCCAGTTTCAGTTTGAAATTCGATGCCTGTGTCTTTATTTATCACCGGAAGGAAATGAACTGCAAGGCTTTCGGGATTTTCTTTCTTTCTAGCTGCTTTTTGAAGAATATACGACCAGAAAGATGAATAATCTTGCTCTTGATTGCCAAGCATCCAGGTATATGAATCATTGATGACAGTCAGAAGGATCTTTCCCTGACCAAACAATTTACTGTTCGTTAAAATATTACCTCGTTCATTTTTTACCAGACTTTGCGTTCCAGCTTGTGCCAAGATTTCGATAGAGCTGCTTCCTTGAAGTATTGCTTTTAGTGCAGTATGTTTTTCCCAGGTCAATTTTATTGTTTTTGGGATTACCTGTTTGTTTTCCCGAATGGGGAATGCATTCCTGTAAAAACCATTTCTTGGTTCTGATGCATCAGCTTTAATGATCAGCCCCATGCCCTTATTTACCTGGTTTTGAACAGCCTGATTTTCAAGGTTGCTCAAGCGTGATAATTCAGTCATATCACCAATAAGAATATCAAAATCATTAAGAAGGGTCGTATTGATACGATTGAGATCGTTTTTTCTGCTATTCAGAAACTCTGTACTGTATTTGGCGGTACTAATGGTAGTTCGCACGGATAAACTATAGCCCTGTTGAGCAAGCCAGTTTTTTAAAAATTTGTTCTCAAAGTCAGGAGCTGATGCTAGGATCAATATCCTCATCGATTCCCGTTCTTTCACTATCACCGGTACTTCTTCTGTTGAGAGTGTATCCTTGTTAGCTATTGCTATAAGCGAGTAAACCGCTTTGTCTAGATGTTTTGGAATACATGTTAGTTCAAAATTATTCCATGTTTCCTTTTTGATTGTTACTGAGTCTAGATTTGTACCCAAGCCCTGCAGAATAAGCTTGACCTCAGTTCCTGTAGTATTATTATAACGCCCCTGCACAAGTAATTGCTTGCCTGCACGGATATTTTCGGGCCAGCTGATTGAACTTACCCCGGTTTTTAAGGCTGTTGGATGAAAAATCAAATTTTTGTTTTTCAGGCTTCTTAGTTCATCCAATTCCAGGCCGTATCCAAAAATATGAAGGGTTTGATAATCAGGCTTTGAAGTCAAAAAATAGGTAATATCGTAGATGTGTTGTACTTTATTATCTTTTTCAGTAATCGCTATGTCTGTGCTGAATAGTGAGGCTCCTTTATATTTTTCCAAACTATCTTTAAGATAACCATCAGTTAAAAGAATGGCAATAGTATTGTTGCTCAAACTAACTTTTCTATCATAATTTATAGGGTAAAGAATAAATAATAAAGATATAATTGCCATTAAAGATGCGCTTAGTCTGAAAATTAAATTCGACTTGTTCTTCCTTCCTATTTCTTTAAAAATGAGAAAGCTGAGCAGCAGGGCAAGAAAGATAATACAATAGATCTTATCCATTTTAGGGTTGCTGCCGCTTTAAACTATTGAAATATTCTGTCGAAAGCGATGTTTTGGGAGCGGCTTTTGCGTCCTGGGGCGTTTTAACTTCGTTTTTGATCATTCTTTGCAATGCTGCTTCTATGGTGGATAGCTCTCCAAAACTTACCTTCTCATTACCTGATTTGCTTAGAATTTTCCGCATGATTCCTAATGACTTTAAATAGGTTGCAGGTTGGGTCGAGGCTTTGGCTGCAAGATTACGGTTTGCCTCTTGAAGGATACTGAAGTCAGATTGGTTTAGTTTTTTCCCTTCTTTTAGTTTTGCAATAATTGAGGTTGATTTCTTCAACCCATTTTGTTCTTCGCTTTTCAAAAGAGTTCGCTCTGCCGATGGCTGAATAATTTTATCAAGTTCGGCGCTGAGGCGCTTTTCGGCTTTAATTGTCGGCGTTTTCAATGCTGTTTTTGAAACATAAGCTCTAGACTTTTGCTGAAGATCTTTAAGCAGACGTAATGCCTTGTACTCAAAGGGTAGCGCTTGATCGGGTTTATAGGTTCTTAATCTAAGTTCCGACTTCCACATTTCTGTTAAAGTGGCCTTAAGCTGGGCTTTTAGTTCAGGCTCAAAGAAGGTTGCATCTTCAGCAATATCATGTTTGTGGGCGTAGGTATCCATAATTTTTTCAGCATTGCCAAACGCAGCAGATTCTTCAGCTGCAGTATGTTCCTCGTGCTCTTCACCTATTTGCTCATCAGTTTCTTCGCCTAGAAACTTGCCATAGCGCAACCTGAGTAATTTCTGGTCTATCCCCAGATTATTACTTCGGTTTTTAAATTCTTCATCGCTTATGGAGTTTTTATCTTTTAAGATTTTCTCTGTATCGATAATGATCTGCCTCTGGCTTCTAAAATATTCAGGAACAAGATTAATACCGCCAAGCATCCCATTCATACTCATTAATTTGGCAGTATCCTGAATGCTGACGATATAAATATCAGATCTGCTTTGCTGTTTACGGCTGTCAGTGGCGTTAATATAGAAATACAATTCATCGCCCGGAACCATTCCCAATTTTTGAAGATCAATTGTTTTTTGAAACTTATATTCCTGTTTTCCATTCATGCTTTCGTTGAACCTGATTACTTGCTCTTTGAATTTTACACTTTCACCTTTTCCGCTACTAATAGTTGCCGAGATATAGGTATCATTTATCCCATAATCATCGTTGATCTGAACCTGTAAATTTGTTTTTTGAGGCTCAGCAAAGTCAATGGTACTGTATTGTCTTGGAGTGATGATGCGGATCAAGCATACTTGATCCTTGATTGTCTCCAATTTATACAGCTCAGATAGTTTGCCATCCAGCTCCACCTGATAAAATCCTGGTTGATTAATTGTTTTAGTAATAGCCCATTGTGTGCCTGATTTATTCACTGAGCGTAATTTTATCTTTTCTTTATCATTGAAAATAAATTTGATTTTGCTAGCAGGCCTGCTGGTTTCAATGACCCATTCCAGCAATGCGCCATCTTCGACTGTGGCCGAAAACTGTTGTTGAACTCTTGTATTTCTTGTAGTATAGGCTGGTGGTATAATCTTTAGCTTGATGGAAGATATTTCAGCTAATATTTTATCAGGAATTGAAGGTTTTACTTCTTTTTCAATGCCTAAATTAGTGTTGTTTAAAGTGCCAAAATCTAATCTGGAAATGAATATGGAAACAAGAATGGAAATGACCAGGAAAATTGCAGAGATTTTCAAGCGTTTATAGATCAATGCTGGTGTTTGAATGCTCTGCATCTCATTTTTGATCTTTTCTACTTGCAATTTTTCCAGCACATTCAGTTTTTCGGAATTTTTGAAAACCAATGAAAAGCTTTCTTCAAGCTGGGGATAGGTTTGGTCGAGTAGTCTGGAAACATCAAGCTCGCTGATTTTCGATAGTTTAAAAATTTGAATTAGCACTAGCGAGATCAGCAGGCTTATCGGAAGTATAAACCAATAAGATACAGGCGAAATACTATTCCATAAGCTAAGGCTCAGCAAGGAGAAAGATATTGCCAAAAATACAGCACTAAGCAAGCCAGAACTAATCCAACGTATCCTAATCGATTTTATGTGCTTCATACTTTCTGAATGGTTCATATCAACTAAGATTGTTTCTGAAGGTTAAATATCTTTCTAATATGAATATTGAAATTAAAGCAAGCCAGAACTGATTTTCTAGGCTTTTTTGGCTTTCCTGATTTTTGACTCCATACGTATCGCTTTCTTTTATAAAGTTGGGAACGATCTGGTCTTGCCTAACTATTCTTTTGTCTGATGGATGTATTTCTGAGGAATGTTGATCTGGGATGATAATTGGAATCAAGGCCTTGGCAAAATCATTACTCCAAACCAGTTCGTTCCAATCCGGATTAAATCTGGAATAAAAATGAAAGACTGATAACTTATTTTCCATTTGTAGATCAAGTACAGGCTTCCCAAAACCGTCTTCCCAAACCGGTAAACCACCTGCTAAATTTTCAGGGTATGCATTTCGTTTGAACAGTTTAATATCTTCCTTTTCAATACTGCTCATGGATGGGGATAGACTTAATTGGCTGTTTATGTCTTCTATATTTCCCTTTTCATATTTAAAAAACAAGTTTAATGGAACTATTCCGGGTGGTATGGCAGTCTCTGAAAGCCAGAAAATGATATTTTGGCCCGATGGAATATTAATCGTTGAATATTCAGTCAGCTTTATTTTTCGGTACGTATATTTTTTTATAGCACTAAAGGCTGCTCTCAAATAGCTGGCATCATTTTTAAATTTATCCGTATAAATGGCTATTCTTATTGTTGCCGTATCAATAGTAATCGGAAGTGAATCGCCCTGCTTCTTATTTTTAAATTTTAAACTTGCCTTAGCATTCTGAATGTTGAATTCAAATGGACTATTTCTAGATGCAGGATCAATAGCTATTGTTTTAAATGTAGTTTTATTAGGACTACTAGTGGCAATTGTTACGTTTACACTGTCTGATTCATTGAACCAGGCATTTTCAATCCATGTAGCTGTTGAATCAGAAGGCGTGTAAGTTTTCCACTGTATGGGGTGAGTGACAAGTGGTCGTTCAGTACCTAATCTATTCAATAGGTTTGGAGTGAAAAGAAAAACTTGGGTATTTTCAGGAATTTCATCTTCCAGTAATTTGATCAATGACCAGTAGGGGAGCAGCTGCTCTGAACCTATTTCTGATTTATTTTCATTCAATGCATCCTCAAGTTTAGCATACTGAAAACCCGGCTCAAAAAAATGAAATTCATAACCAAGCTTACTTAGAGAGTCAATTTCTTTTTTAAACTGACTAGAAGTTTCTTTGAGATTTTGTTTTTCAATCAGGATCCATCCCTTATTTGCAGATGTATTTATTTTACTGTTCCACAAGGGGCCAGCGAGTATCAAAGCTACAATGATCAGCAATAGGCAACGAAGAAATAATAAGAGAAGATCAATCAGTTTTAAACTACGGGCACTTTGCCTGGAGCTTTCTCCCAGCAGGCTGATACTTCCAATTTTTAGAGTCTTTCCTTTTTTAATATTCCACAAATGGATGATTAGCGGGATTGAAATTCCGCCAAT
>CAMDQV010000023.1 GCA_945906015.1 Pedobacter schmidteae
CAGGTTTAATATAACGACCCTTATCATTCTTTACTTTTCGGGGATCGATCTTTGAGTTAAACTGCTCTGTAGTTAATTTAAGAGGCGAACTTGGCATTCCACTCCAGGCCAAACCTGCAGGATGTCCCATAAAATCGCCTTTTTCAACCTTCCACAAAGCACCCGAACCCATCCAATCACCCTGATTATCGGTATAAAACAATTCATTATTTAAAAATCCTAATCCGGCAGGAGAACGCATTCCTGTAGCCCAGGGCTCCATTTTACCATCTTCTGTGATACGCATAGCCCAGCCTCTCCATGGTACACGACTTTCGCCACGCCACCATTCTTCATTACCAAAAGCTACGTTTCCGGTTACAAAAAAAGAACCATCTGGAGCGATCTTCGGACCGAAACTATATTCATGATAATGACCAGATAGCGGCCATGAATAGATCGTTTCATATACATCGGCTTTACCGTCTACATTAGAATCAACCAGCTTGGTCAGCTCGCCACGCTGCGCACAATAAAAGGCACCGTCTTTATAAGCTAATCCAAGAATTTCATGTAAACCGGAAGCAAATTTTCTAAAATAAGGCCTGCTGCTGGTTGGATTCTCCACGATAAAAACATCTCCCCGACGGGTAGAAATTCCCAAATTTCCATTCGGCAAATTTACCAGACCACCCACTTCAAGTATAACACCCTCAGGAGTGGCTACTTTCATGATCTTGAAGAAATCTTCTTCCTTTGGAGTTTCCTGTGCAAAGGCAGAAAAACTACCACTGAACATGATTACCGCTAAAAGGACTGCTCTATATAGTTTATTGATATTTTTCATTTCCTGAATTAGAATAAAATTGAATAGCTTAATGACTTAACAATAGGAATGATCAGTTCCTTCCGACCGTTCTGATCACGGATAATAGGCTTGGAACCACCAGCATCATCCAGACGAAGATAATAGGATTGATTATCGATTAGATACATGCCATCTGCAGTTTGAATGATACTTTCAGCATCAGCCAAACGGAAATAAAGATCATTCACTTGATCAGAAATCGTGATCTTACGACTGATTCCTCTTCCCATTTCCAATACCTGTACCTGATCGTTTAGAGATGTCCCATAGCTTTTATAAAGAAATGAAGGAATTCCACTTTCATCAAGAACATATCCTTTAGGCTTATACCCTGTTCCTGCTGTATCACTAATCCAGGTTGCCTGGGAACTAGAAAGACGTGCAATAGATTGCACAGGTTTTCCTAGGCGTTGTACCATTCCCAATGGTCTTGATGATCCATCTCCCCGATCATGCCACATCGGTGAAGCATTCAAAAAGCCTCCCCTCCATACCTGAACAAGCATGCCATTATCCATATCATAGGTATAATGAACTTTTTGAGGACTTCCAACAGAAACTGCATGTACTACACGCGGTGAACCTTGAATATCCATAAAACTTCTAAGTACAGTATTTTCAGAGGCATCAATCAGGATTGGGCCAACTGCATTGGCGTTTGTAGTAGATCTTTCAGCTGGCCGCGGACTATCAAATTTGGTGATCTTAATATTTCTGAAGGCTACAGCTCCATGATCTCCCTGCAAACGAAGTGGTCCAGTTGCTGCTTCTGTATTACTAACCGATCCACGTGTTGGACCCGAAAGTTCAACATTATCATGAACAATCACACCGTTCAATTCAATCCTTAACATGACAGCATTGGCGATCTTCTTACCCGCTGCATCAAAACGAGGTGCCTGAAAGGAAATCTTTAATTTTTGCCATAAACCTGGTGCTTTGCTGGCATTTTGCCTTGGCGCAAATCCTGAATAACCTTTCTGTCCTTCGGGCTTACTATCATCCCAACGCTGATAAATTCCACCATTATTTATTGATTTTGGATTGAGTAAACCCCAGTTTTCTTCGAGTTGAATTTCATAACGTCCTTGCAGGTATATTCCCGAATTACCACCTAAAGCCATAAGATAATCTAATTCCAGATCAATATCGCCATATTGGGCAAGGGTATAGAGATCCTCTCCCTTGTTTCTTTTATCAGGAAAATTAACAAGGATTCCAGTGCCATTTGAAAAGGAAAGAATATTGGTTTTATTAATATCTGCCTGAACTGAACCCGCTATTTGCCAACTTTTAGAAGGTGCCTTAAATACTGATAGATCATCCAAAGATTCCTTAGATACTGTTTGTGCAAATGCTATTCCTGACAAACAAATGAATAAAAGGACACCAATGGATTTAAAAATTGTAGATGAAACTTTCAATGTTGATTTCATTTTTTTCCTGCTTTTGAGCCCGTGAAGATAGTAATGAAATATTAATATCAATAACTATTTGAAAATAATTGAATTTCAAAACCTTGCCTTAGCCTAATCAATTCTAGGAGAATTTACCAAATTCTCTTCCTTCTATATTTTACAATCCTGATAATCAGCTCATAAGGCAAGCCCTATTATGGAGAATAATGCTCTTAGTCTAGAAACCAGAATTTTAGTTTTTTCTGTCTATTGTGGCAAGGTTAAAGCTTATAGATTTTTATGATGAAGAGTTGATTATGGTTCTCAGAAACACTTATTTGGTAATCATCTTCAAAAGTAATTCTGGTTCATTAGTAGTAATGAAATCAATTTTCTGATCAAGAAATGACTTTAGTAATGCCGGGTCGTTAACGGTCCATGCGTTGATGGTTAAACCTTTTTGCTTTGCTTGAGCTATCCAATCAGGATTCTTCTGATAAACACTTTGGTTATAATCTAAGCCCCATAGTTTATCTGCAGCCAGCATTTCTGGTGATTTATCTCCATTCAAATAGGCCACCCTTACATATGGATCCAGTCGCATGAGCTCCATACATATTGCATAATCAAAACTGATATAGTCTATCCATGCTTGTGCTTTTAACTTTATAACCACATCCATAACCTTTTTAGTAAGTTGAAGTGCACGTTCCTTGTTTATCGTTGGTTTTATTTCCAAAATTAGTTTTGTGTTATTCTGTGTCATTCCTGCCTTCAGGAAGGATTCCAGCGACGGCATATTTTCTCCGCTAGCCAGTTTTAAGGCCATTAACTTTGCTGAAGAGCTTGTATAGATAGTTTGTCCTTGTATCGTCGGATCATGATTGATCACAGGCACCGAATCAACAGACATATGGACATCAAACTCAGAACCCTGGCACCCTAAGCGTATGGCCTGCTGCAAGGCCGCAATAGAATTTTCGGCTACTCCAGTATTTTTCCATGCTCCGCGATGTGCTATAACGCTGTTCCTGATAAACTCATCTTTAACCAGTCTGAATGTTTGTTGAAAACTCCCCGATTTTGTTTCAGCCACGATGGTCAGGTCAAACCATTTAATTTCAGGTTTAATACTTCCTTTAAGTATATACAATTTATTTGCTTTCAATCTGAATAAACCTGCATTAGCGCCGCTTAGTTTAAATTTAGCATCCCAACCAGGTAAACTAAGTAGCCCAACCTGATTATTGCCGTTAGAAAAAGTATGATTGCTTAAAACGGGCTGAGCGCTTGTGGAAAATGATATCAAACTAAAAAATATAATCACTGAGCAGAATTTAATTGATTTTGACATATTGGCTTTTTGGAGGGGGTTAGTTTTAAAGCTAGTGCAGATAGACGTAAAAATTAAAGAATCATTCTTATTGAATGTTATCTAAAATAGTTTTTATTACCTATTTTTTATCTATACGATTATTCAAATCTATCTATACTGACCGATATTCCAAAGAGAATTTAGAGATAGTGGGTGAGGTGCAGTATTTTATAAAATTTAGTGGAATATATTATGAAAAAGGTATAATTTGGCAGCAAATCAACGTTAAGCTACTCATGAGAAAATATATTTTAATTTGCATTCTTGCTGTCATGGCCTCAAGTTGCGGAGTATCCCGGAAAATAGATGTACTTGAAAAATGCAATTACAGCATAAAGTCTGCTGATAGCGTTTATCTGGCAGGAAAAGATATCAGCAAGATTTTTAAAAACAAAAAATTTGATTTAAATAATTTACCGGGACTAGCACTGGCCTTGTTCAGAAAAAATATTCCATTAAGTGCCAATGTGAAAATAAGCATCACTAATCCCAATCAAAAAACAGCTGTAATCAATCAATTTGACTATATTATTCTTATAAAAGGTCAGGAGCTTGCTGCAGGATCGGTAGACAGAAAAATAAGCATAGAATCAGGTTCAACAGGCATCGTACCAGTACAAATCAATTCAAATGTCTATTCTTTTTTATCGAATGGGAAAACAATGGAAGAACTCATAGCATTTATGGGTGGTACAGAAAGTGGGCCAGGAGAGAAGAAAAGTTTGGTGACCATTAAGATCCGGCCAAGCTTTATAGTTGGAAATAAATCAATAAAATATCCAGGATATATCAGTATTGAGAAAGAATTAAGCAGTAAAATGCTTTTTTAATTTTTTATAAGAATACCGATTAGAATATCTGCTGAAGATAAACTGCACATCTACACTAATCCTGACATATAAACCAAAGATATATTCTGCAGATCATCAACCTTTATTTTCTTATCTTTCAAACCAGAAACAGAAATTTAATTATAGAATGAAATTTTTAAAAGTCTTTATAGTATTACTTTTTATCAGCCATTTAAGTTTTGCTCAAAACGTATTAAGCTTAATGAATCGCGCAGACCTGTTTTTCGAAACAATGAAGCAGGGTAAGTTTGATGAGGCCCATGGTTTTTTTGATGAAAGTGTAAAAGTCCAGATCTCTGTAGATGAACTAAAATTGTTCTGGCTAAAGCTGGAAAATAACCTCGGAACCTATCAATCTGTGGATGGTGCAAAAAGTTCAGTTCAAGGAGAATACTTTCAGGTGATACTAACATGCGGTTTCACAAAGGGGTCACAGCCATTTACTTTTGTATTTAATAAAACAGAAAAACTGGTAGGATTTTTCATATCTCCTAAAGCTACTGAATCTGAATATGCATTGCCTGCTTATACAGACACGACTCTTTATACAGAAAAAGAAATAAAAATTAAGTTTGCCGAAGGTGAGATGGCTGGCATTTTAACCAGTCCAAAAAAAGTTTCTAATTTCCCGTTAATTATAATGGTTCACGGATCAGGACCTTCTGATATGGATGAAACCGTGGGTTCAAATAAACCATTTAAAGATTTGGCCATAGGATTAGCGGCACAAGGCATTGGTAGTATCCGTTATGTAAAACGGTCAATGATCTATCCAAATTCTTTTAATAATGCTTTTACAGTAAAAGAGGAGGTTCTAGATGATGCGCTTTCTGCAATTACGCTTGCAAGCACTATTCAAGGTGTAAATAAAACACAGATCTATCTATTTGGACATAGCCTTGGTGGAATGCTGGCACCCCGAATTGCAAGTCTTGCTCCCAATTTGAGCGGAATTATATTGGCTGCTGCACCAGCTAGAAAGTTTGCAGATCTGATCACAGAGCAAAATGAATACCTGTATAAGGCATCTGGTGATACAAGCGCAGCCGGAAAAAAGCAATTTATAGAATCATCAATTGATATTGATAAATCCAGATTATTAAAACTAGGCGCCATTACACCTGATTCAATTATACTTGGAGCTCCGGCATCATACTGGATAGATATGAATAATCACGACCAGGTAGGCACTGCAAAAAAGATCAAAAACCGAATTTTCGTGGTTCAGGGAGCTAAAGATTTTCAGGTTTCCGTTCAGGATTTCAATATCTGGAGAACCGCATTGGCAGCAAATAAGAATGCTACGTTTAAATTATATCCTGACTTAAATCACTTGTTATCCGCTCAGAAAGAAAAAGGTAATGGAACTCAATACCGAGTACCTTCTAATGTTGATATCAACCTGATCAAAGATATTTCGGCTTGGATAAAGTTAGCTAAGTAATGGAAATGTATGCTGCTGAATAAAATTTTAGTCTAATCACTCTGAAAATTCATTCAGTCTTGAGGCTTATATTCTACATGCTATTTGTTGAATAGAAAAGAGTACCATCCAATGTTTAGTTTGATCATTTAAAAAATTTAATTAATCAAACCTTAACTATATCAATCTTTCCCAATATTCGGTAGAAAAGCAGTGATCAACCCAATCAGCGGAAGATATGCACAGATCTGATAAACGTACTCTATGCTTGTTCGGTCGGCAAGCCCGCCTAAAAGTGCAGATCCAATTCCAGCCATACCAAATGCGTAACCAAAGAACAGTCCCGAGATCATTCCAACTTTTCCAGGGAAAAGCTCTTGCGCATAGACCAGAATAGCTGAAAAAGCGGAAGCCAAGATCACTCCGATCGGAATTGTTAAAATCACTGTCCAGAACAGATTCATATGAGGCAATAGAATGGAAAAAGGTGCAACACCCAGAATTGAACCCCAAATCACATATTTACGACCAATTCGATCACCTAATGGACCTCCAATAATAGTTCCTGCCGCAACAGCAAATAGAAAAATGAAAAGATAAATCTGCGAATCCTGTACCGAAACACCAAACTTATGAATAGTATAAAAAGTGTAATAGCTGGTCATACTTGCCAAATAAATATATTTAGAAAAGATTAAAACCAGTAAAATACTAACAGATAAGATCACTTTTCTTTTAGGCAAGTTATGAACATCATGAAGGTCTGTATCCGGCCGGCTTGCCCTTATATTAACTTTACGCTTATACCATTTTCCAACATAAAACAGAATAAAAATTGCCAGAAGTGCTAATGCTGAAAACCAGACAATATTGGATTGGCCATAAGGCACAATAATGAGCGCAGCCAGCAGAGGGCCAATTGAACTACCGAAATTACCACCGAGCTGAAAAACAGATTGTGCCATGCCACGCCTACCACCTGAAGCCATATGTGCAACACGTGACGCCTCTGGATGAAAAATAGATGAACCAATTCCAATCAAAGCCACAGAAAAGATCAGAAACTTAAAACTAGGAGCAGTTGAAAGCATCACCAATCCAACAAGCGTAAATGCCATTCCAATTGCTAATGAATAAGGCTGCGGTTTACGATCCGTATAAAAACCCACAAAAGGCTGAAATAAGGACGCGGCAAGCTGAAATGTAAGCGTGATCAGTCCTATCTGCGCAAAAGTAAGGCTGAAAGATTCCTTGACAATAGGATAAATCGCGGGGATGATTGATTGTAATGTATCATTAAGAAGATGTGATAAACTGATTGCAATCAGGATCGGATAAACTGCCTTTCCAACTTTAATCGGATTGCTTGTTGTTTTTAAGCCTGAAGGTTGCACAATGACCTGCTTATTCATTACTCCTTTTTCTTGGTTCAACTATCCGTTCAATAAATTAAAACAACGAGGCAAATAATATTATTTCAAACAAATTGTCTGGCATGGTATATATTCCTAAATTATCAAACCGCCTAATTTTGTTAGACGATTGACCTGATGCTCTTTCATTAAAGAAAAAAAGTATTTCTACTAAATTTGCAATTCGCGAAAAGCTATATTTTATAGAATTACACCTTTATTTCAATGCGGGCTTAATCTGCTTTATAACGGCGCTCCAACCTGCAAATCACATCTGTGACCGGGCTGACCATGTGCAGGATTAACCTTCAAACCGGCAGGAGTAGGCTGTTGAGGTACCGCAGCCTGTGGCGCTGCAATAGGAACCTGCGCTCCGGAATCATTCGTTAAAGGGGCACCAACGGCAAGATCACAACGATGGCCCGGAAGGCCATGTGCCGGATTTAATTTCGGCGTTTCACCAGTAGCATCAGCGGGCATTGGAGGAATTCCCTGACTTGATACTGCAGGCTGAGCTGCCTCATTTCTTTCACTCATTATTACTCCGATGATACTGGCACCAGCCAATACGATTGCTCCAACTATAACGATAGTTCTCATAAATTAGATTGCTTAATACACGCGTTAATTTTAAAAAGCGGAATACAAAAATACATATAATTTGAATAATTAGTCTTGGGTACCATTGTGATAATGAACCAGAATTGAAAATTCATTATTAGCTTAGTAAAATAATAAAAAGGCGTTGAGGTACTTCGTTCACATTGGCTATAAAGGAACAAACTATTTTGGCTGGCAAAGACAGCCAGACAAACTTAGTGTGCAAGAAATTTTAGAAGACAGTCTCAGTAAAATCTTTAAATTACCAATCACAATATTCGGTTGCGGACGTACCGATACAGGGGTTCATGCCAGCCAATATTTCTTCCATATGGATATCGAAAAACCATGGAATTTTGATCTTTTCTTTCGCCTTAACCGAATTCTTCCTGACGATATCGCTCTCTTTGACATCATCCCAGTTGAAGGTTTGCCCCATGCACGTTTTGACGCTATTCAAAGGTCATATGATTTTTTTATTCATACCTATAAAGACCCTTTTTTAAGTGAAAGCAGCTCGCTCTATTTGCGTAAAAGTTTCAACCTACTTGAGATGAAAAAAGCAGTTGATCTTCTGCCAAAATATGAAGACTACCGTGCATTTTGTAAATCGCCTGATAAAAATGAACACACCATTTGCAAAGTATCTTCAGCCAATTTATACACAAACAGCAGTGGCGACAGAATCCGCTTTCAAATTTCTTCGAACCGATTTTTAGGACGGATGATACGGATCATTGTACGTAAACTGATTGAAATTGGCGATGGTACACTGAGCGTAGATAAATTCAAAAGCCATCTGATTTCAAGAAATACACCATCTAAAATATTACCCGCCCACCCCCAAGGATTATTCCTTTCAAAAGTAAGCTATCCTTTTCTGGACCTCAAGCCAAAAGCAAAGTTCCCGGCAATAGAAGATTCAGGATATTGGAATAGCGTAGTTTAATTCAGGTGGAATATGCTCGTTTTCTTGAACTATCATTCTAGCCTTTATTAGGAATTTTCAATCGTATTCTGCATATTTAATATACTAATGGGATAATTTAAAAAGCAAACTGAACTAATATCCTTTTATACTGAGCAGATTAAATTCCTGATTTGAAATTAATTAAAATTCAACACCATGCATAGAAGAGATTTTGTAAAACTAGGCAGTGTAATCGCCGCATCAGCCACGCAATTAGATGTTTATGGCGGTGAAATTCCGCAAAAAACAAACTTGGCAGGTAAAACTGTAGACTTTGTAAATGATGGTGTGCCTTTAACTCCGAAAGAATATGGCGAACTTTTAATGAAACTTGCTGATGAAGGAAAGATCAAAACAGACTTTTATTCAAATGGAGGAGTTGTTGAAGAACTTGAAAACAGGTTTGCTAAACTAATGGGGAAAGAATCCTCGATTTTCATGCCCACAGGAACTCTAGCTAACCACATGGCATTACGTCGTTTGGCCGGAAATAACCGCAGGGTAATTCTTCAGGAGCAGAGTCATATCTATCAGGATACGGGCGATGGATGCCAAACCTTGAGTGCATTAAACCTCATTCCTCTTGGATTGAACACCACAGAAATGACTTTGGCAGAAATTGAAGAAGTAGTTAGTAAAACAGCTAAAGGGAGAGTTGCCTTAAAGGTTGGCGTGATCTGTATTGAAAGCCCGGTGCGCCGGCAACAGGATCAAATGTTTGCCTTCGAAAACATGAAGGCTATAACAAATTACGCTAAAGTCAATGATATCAAAACCCATTTAGATGGGGCAAGGCTTTTTGTACAAGCAGCTCATACCGGAATTGATCCGGCAAGCTACGGAGCACTGTTTGATACCTCATTCACATCCATCTGTAAATGTTTTAATGCAGCAAGCGGGGCAGTATTGGCCGGATCCAAAGAATTTACACACGACCTTTTCCATGAACGAAGAATGTTCGGTGCAGGTATTCCGGCTGTATGGCCTTTTGCCGCAGTAGCCCTTCATTATGTAGATTCATGGATTGAGGAATATAAAAGCGCCTGGCAAAAAGCAGAGTATTTGTTTACCGAGATTCAGAAAGATGAGCGCTGCAAAATTTTGAAATATAATAACGGTTCTCATATTGTACATCTCGACCTAAAAAATATCGACAAAAAACGCTTTTCAGATGCACTGTCAAAAAGAAATATCCGTCTATCTGCACCAGACGAAACCGGCTTTAACTTAAAGGTGAACATTTCTATGAACCGAATGACCCAACAAGAAATTGCAGGAAGTTTTAAGGAGGCGATGAAGGAGGTGGGATAAAACCCTAAGGATGAACTAAACTATAGAAAGGTTGTATGAAAAAAGATTTGCAAATCATTTAAATTTAACATGAAAAAACCAGTTTCCTACATCCTGATTTTAATTCTTGGGCTTTCCGCAGGTATTTACATCAGCCAGAATGAAACGATTTGGAATACACTGAAACCATTTACAAATAACTTTACTCCCTTTGATGATAGCCGTGAAAGTTCGTGGGATTCTGATTTTAAAGTTGTTGATATACAATCCACTCTGGATAATTCTCAACAAAATGCCTATTTTTTTAAGTCTAAATCTGCAGCACCCGGGCCATTAGTGGTGAGTCTGCATAGCTGGAGTGGCACTTACGAACAGAAAGATGAACTTGCTGCTCTTTCCAAAGCAAAAGACCTTAATTACATCCATCCTGATTTCAGGGGAGTAAACTGGACAAAAGATGCCTGTTGCAGTGATCTGGCAATGCAAGATATCGATGATGCGATCGATTATGCAATCAAGAATTCTAAAGTAGACCTCTCCAGAATCTATGTTATCGGTTCAAGCGGTGGTGGATATGCTACGCTGGCAACTTTCATGAAATCAAAACATTCCATCAGACGCTTTTCTGCCTGGGTTCCCATTTCTGATCTGCCTGCCTGGTATGCACAAAGTAAAATCATGGGTACAAAATATGTAGAAAATATTTTGGATTGCACGAGCTCTAAGGATAGCCTCAATCTTGAAATTGCGATAAAGAAATCACCAATTTACTGGAAAACTCCGGTAGAAAAATTAAACACAACAGAATTGCAAATCTTTGCCGGTATTTACGATGGAATTCAGGGCAGTGTACCCATCACACACTCAATCAATTTTTATAATAAAGTATTAAAAGACAAGCTGGTTAATGATAACACACTTTTTGTAAGTGATTCTGAAAAACTATACTTACTGGAATTTAGAAAAGCATTGAGCGATTTGGGTCGTATCGCAGATAGAAAAGTATTTCTTAAAAAGCAATCGGGGAATATAGGACTTACAATTTTTGAAGGCAATCATGAAATGCTTACAGAATATGCTTTTAATGAACTGATCAGGGAATAAATAAAAATCAAACCTAATCAGCCAATTGAGGATCCAAACAAGAATTTTGTTTTACATTTATTACACAAATAACCGTCATTGATCCAATAGCTTAGGTGATTGAAAGTTTAATCCATAAAACACATGAAGAAAATATCCATTCTATTTACATCTGTACTGATCAGCCTGGCCTGTCTGAATGCCACTGCGCAGCTTAAAATGCCGCAGACGAGTAGCTCTCAAACCATTATACAGGAATTCGGACTTGGAAAAGTAACAGTCAAGTATTCACGACCAAATATCAAAGGCAGAAGTTTAGAAAAAGATCTGGCACCTTTTGGACAAGTATGGCGTACGGGTGCTAATGATGCAACTGTCATCACATTTACAGATGCAGTTAACCTTGAAGGAAATACAGTATTACCGGGTGAATATGCCCTTTTTACTATTCCAGGCAAAGATGAATGGACTATTATTTTAAATAAAGAAACAAAGCAATGGGGATCCTACCAATATAAGCAGGCAGAAGATGTTTTACGTTTTAAAGTAAAACCAACTAAACTGATTAACCGCCTGGAAACTTTCAGCATCAATTTTAGCGATGTGATGCCTTCAAGTGCAAATCTTGATCTTTCTTGGGAAAATACCCGAATAACAATAAAAATGACAGCAGAGGTCGACTCTAAAGTGATGGCCAATATTGATGCAGCCATGAAGTCTGAAAAACCACCGTTCTACCCAGCAGCAATTTATTATTTTGAAAATGGGAAAGACCTGAAAAAAGCATTAGAATGGATTAATATTGCCGAAGCCGGTGATCAAAAAGCACCCTGGTTCAAATATCAGAAAGCTCGTATTCAGTTAAAAATAGGTGATAAAATGGGAGCGGCACAAACTGCCAGGGCTGGAATTGAAGCAGCTAAAGTGTTGAATAATGCCGAATATATCCGGCTGAATGAAAAGATCCTGACTCAGGCAGGTCAATAAATTCATGTTAATTGATAGAAATATGCTAAACCTATTGTAGACCCAAAACACTCAGGCCCTGCTCAAAGATAACATCAACCGGAATTCCTTTTTTACTCAATCGGTCAAGGTCTGATTTAAGCTCTTTATGAATTAAAGCCATTTCTTTCTGTACTTTTTCAACCTCAGCCTTATCTCCATTTCCTTGAAGAACCAGAATCTTGTTGGTTAATTCATTCATAGAAGACTCAAACTTTTCGTAATTTACCTTATAGGTTCCCTCAGGAGTACGTTCAAAAGCGCCCTTACTATTAAAGAAATTAAAGCATAGCATATTTGCCTTTCCATGTGCTTCGCCAGCGCCAAAGCGTACAGAACGCAAGATACCGGCCATAAAGGTGGTATAATAATCTTTGATGTCTCCTTCCATTTCGCCTTTCTTAAGTAAACTACTTACCATATATAAACCAAGAATATCAGCTTTTCCTTCTTCCAGCCAAGAATATTGTTCCTGCAAGGCCTCTCTTACGTAACCTTTACCTGTTATAGTTGATTTGATTCCCAAACCATGGGCTACCTCATGGAACATCACATTGGCAAAAAATGCATCAAATTTAAGGTACTCTTGTTGGCTTTTATCTATCAGTTCAGCCGAAATAGGTACCATTATTTTATCAAATTTAGCACGCATTGCATTTTTTAACTGCGAACGTCGGGTACCTTTCAATTGCTGGATTTTCTCATCATTTGGCAAATTCACTGCAATTGTCTTTCCACCAGAATTTCCATCTCCCGCATAATAAACTACATCAAATGCAGCAAGCTGAGAAGAAGTTCCAGGCCTTTCCTTTTTATAAGCCGCTTCAACAGGAAGTCCATTCTGAAGCTCAGGAAGCATACTTACATATTTTTCCAATCGCTTTGTCCATTCTTTATCTTTAACCAATACATAACTTTCAAAAGCAGCGCGAGCATTAAACAGACCGTCTTCATAATTCTCTATCGGACCAATAATGATATCCAGACCATTATTTTTCATATCCATCCAAGCTAAATCACTAGGCATGTAATTATCTGTAAGTAAAGCTTCAGCCCTAAAAGTGAGGTAGCGTCTTAACTGCCCTGGACCTGAAAGCGCTGCTGCTTCTTTGAGCAAATTAGCTGCCCTAACTAAATCATCTTTAAAAAAAATACTATACGGAACCGAAAATAATTTTCCTGATTCTGTTCGTCGAATCATAGAATATAATCCCTTCTTATCTGCAACATTTGAACTTTCAAGCTCTTCTTTTGTCATATTAGCAGGATAAAAACCTGAACCTATAGGCTTTGGGCCAACTCCTTTAACAAAAGGCTTATTATCATTCAATCGATCCCACGGACCATAATTTATAACTATAAATTCCTTTGTTTTCTGATCCTGAACGGTAGCCAGCAAACTATCCCGCTGCGGGTAACTTTGCTTCCAAAAAAGTTCATCCATGATCTCAGCTGCTTTGATGAGAAGAGGCAAAACCTTTCGCTCATTTTCTGTCAACTTTTGAATATCTGTAGTAAGCCTTACTTTGGCATAAATTGGAAGGCGTTCTGCTACATAAGTCTGTAAGCTGTCTTTGGCGGCTGCACTTTTATTTTCTGAATTAGTTGAACAGGATGTTAAGCCTAAAAAGGAAATTAAAACTAACGGATAATTGATTTTCATCTTGGAATATGTATATGGAGGAATAAATATAGCTAAAATTATAGTTCTTAAAAGAGAACAAGCCATTTAACAAATAGGTTATTCAGTGTAGCATTGCATTATCAAGCCAATATTAAAATTCAATTATCTTAAATTAACTTGCAATCAAAGAAAAATAGATGGCTGAAACTCTTTAACTTTGCAGAAGTAACGTATGTTATACTAGAGTCTCAACGTTAGTATAATACCTTTTTATAAATTAATAGAATGCTATTTTTAAAAAATATCTTCCTGACTTGTTTCCTACTAGTATTCTTTACAATAAATAGCAAATCCCAAGACAATTATACCATAAATGGGATCGTAAAAGATTCACTTTCTGGAGAAACATT
>CAMDQV010000024.1 GCA_945906015.1 Pedobacter schmidteae
TGAATTAGTCTGAAAAAATTCTCCTAATTTTTCCTCCCCATAGCTCTTTCAGGGTAAAATTTAATTTACTGAATAAACTCTTTTTATTGATACTGAAAAGTATAGAACGGTTAGCATGGATCATTCGAGCCAGTCCGAAAGAAAAATAAACGGTCTTATTTTTCATGAATTCAGCATATAAATTTTGAATGAATCGTGGATTTTTATTTTTTGAATATTCTGAACAAGATTTCAACCATCGCATTTTTTTGTCATATATCATTGATGCACTGAGCTGATTTTTGGATGAATTATCTCGCTTTCGTTTTAAAATATTTGTATCTGCTGTGTGATGCTGCCGGTATTTAACAAGGGGTTCATCAATGCAGTTAATACTCCCCAGATTAGTGGCCACGTATCCCATCCACCAATCGTGATAATAAGCATTTGGGAATGGCAATAGTTCATCTCGTAGCTCCTTTTTCATTAATACCGAGTGTCCTGAAATGCAATTAAAAAACAAAAATGATTCTGGCTGATTTCCACGGTATAAATTCATAATATTAGACATTTTTTTATTTAATAATTGTCCATTCTGGTCAACGAATTCAGAATCATGATAAATCATTAAATGATTACCAATTGCTTTAACCTGTTTTTCAATCTTATGCAAATCCCAGATATCATCCTGATCGGATAAAGCAATGAACTCAGCGCTGCAAAGTTTTAGTGCTTTTTCAAAATTTCTGATATACCCTAGATTTTCAGGATTGACAAAAACTTTGATAAAAGGGTAATTAGCTGCATATTCTTTCAGAATGCTTAGGGTATTGTCTGAGGAGCAATCGTCAACCGCAATAAGTTCAAGTGGCGAGTAGCTTTGATTAACAATTGAATCTAACTGCTCTCTTAGATAGGCTTGCCCATTATATGTACATAAAGCTATAGAAACCAGTGCTTTATGATTCATTTTTAATCGTTGAATGTTTGCATTTCGATTAACTTTTTGTAGAGGCCATCGGCTAAGATCAGTTCATTGTGGTTGCCCTGTTCTTGAATTCTGCCACTTTCCAAAACAATGATATGATCGGCTTCTTGAATGGTACTTAAACGGTGGGCAATTACAATAGACGTGCGATTTTTCATTAACTTTTTTAGGGCATTCTGAACTAATTTTTCTGATTCGGTATCTAGAGCTGAAGTAGCTTCATCAAGCAAAAGAATCGGCGGATTTGCAAGCACCGCTCTGGCAATGCAAATTCGTTGTTTTTGTCCGCCAGATAATTTCATTCCCCTATCCCCAATATTGGTTTGATAAGCATCAGAGGTTTTAACAATGAATTCATGTGCATTTGCAATTTTAGCTGCTTCAACTACCTCCTCCTCTGTAAATGATCTCCCAAATGCTATATTATTGTAAATGGTATCATTGAAAAGTATGGATTCCTGATTTACAATTCCCATGAGCGCTCTTATATCACGCATACTTATCTCCTTAATACTAATATCATCCAGGCATATCTCACCTTCAGAAGGATCCATAAATCTTGGCAAGAGATCCATGAGTGTAGTTTTTCCTCCTCCCGAAGGGCCAACCAATGCAACTGTACTTCCCTTTAAAACTTTCAAATTAATTCCTTTCAATACTTCTTTGTCTCCATAAGCGAAAGAGACATTTTTCAATTGGATACATTCATTGAATGAAGTTTTTGAAATTGGATTTGGTTTATCAGTGATATTTTCTGGGGCATCTAGCAATTGGAATACACGCTCACCGGCAGAGATACCCTGCGAGATATTTCCGAATGCTTCTGAGATAGCTTTTGCAGGATTAATGATTTGTGAAAATATGATGATGTAGCCTATAAATTCAGCTCCTCTAAGATCCGATCCGGCTTGAAGAATAAGAGTACCTCCATAATAGAGTAGTGCAGCAACAGTGATCACTCCCATCATTTCAGATACTGGCGCAGCCAAAAGTACTCGCCTTGCCAGTCTTCTATGGATCTTACTTGTCCACATATTGATGGCATTGAATTTTTCCTGGATATAATTTTCAGCATTAAACGATTTAATAATTTTAACCCCATTAAGCCCTTCATCAATACTAGACACTAATACCCCTAAAGAATCCTGTGCTGCGGTGGCATGTTTCTTTAAACGTTTCATAATCAGCGAAATAAGCAGACCTGAGACAGGAATCAGGATGAGTGCAAAAATGGTGAGTTTGGCCGAAATGGTAAAAAGCACTGCAAAATTTAGGATAATGGCTATAGGCTCACGTAGAATAACTTGTATAGACCGGATGATAGAGTCTTGAATAGTGACAACATCCGTCATGAATCTAGAAATCAGATCTCCTTTGCGTTGGCTGCTGAAATACTGGATATCAATTTCTGTGAGTTTTTTAAAAATAGTGCTTCGAATTCGGGTTACAATCATTAACCTGAAATTTTCAATAACCCTAGCCGACAAATATTTAAATAGGTTACTCAAAATTACTGAAATGACGATGGCAATACTGACCATTTTTAATGCCCCAACCTTACCCGAACTGTTGATTACACTTTGAAAATAGAAATAGAATAGGTCTTTAAAATAGCTCAGACTTAAATCAAATGTAGGTGCCACAGCTAGTTTTTGAGCCCCTATTTTCCCTGATTGGTCGAACAATAGCTCAAATACGGGGATAAGTAAGGTGAAATTAAGCAGACCGAAGATGACACCTAATACCGACGCAATAAAAAATGGAACGGCAAATCGCTGAACCGGTGATGCAAAAGAGAAAAGTCGGAAAAAGGTTTTCATAAATTAATGTATGTGGTAAAGTTAATCATTTTGAAGGAGGACTAATTTCTACCCTGAATGATTGTTTGACCCTCTAGCATCTTGTCCATTTTATTTATCACCTCATCAATGCTTGTGGAGCATTCATGCTGGGTCATTAATTGCTTCATCTTTTTACGGGAATGCGCTAGGTACTTTAAATTGTTTACAAACATTCCGAAACTTTTATAGAAATAAAATTTTAATCCAAGCCACATGAAAAGAAGATCAACAAAGGTTATTTGCATCAACCAAAATATCAATCTGGTTCTGCTTAAATGTATGGCATGTACATATAGTCTGTTTCGAAAAAATATGGCTTTAACCCAGTTTTGAGTACGATAATTTTTGGTAGTGGATGAATGATCGTGAATACAATAAGATTTTGGGTCATAGTAACATTTCCAGCCTAAGCGCCATGCTCTTAGCCCCAATTCAAAATCTTCGCAATAAAAAGGTGAGAAAATTTCATCAAAACCTCCAATTTCTTTTAATTTTTTAGCGTCTATTAAAGCATTTGCGCCTGATAAATAAGCTGTTGGAGTAAAAAAGTTCTCATCCTCAACGTAAAAAAAATCATTGGCTTTGATTTTAAAACCGGAGTATTTTAAAAGCCGTGCAGTATCCTGGGTCTCCCCATTTTGGGCTCCAATTATTTTACTCATTACACCAAAAGTATCCGGAAGTTCAAAATATTTAAATTGAGTTTCAAAATAAATGGTGTTGAGCTCAATGTCGGTGTTTAAAAGTAAAATTAGATCTTTTTCAGCTACAGCAATTCCTTTATTGCAGGTGGCTGAAAAGCCCTGATTTTGGTCGCTAATAATCAAACGTATAGTTGGATAGCTTTGTTTTATAAAGGCCACAGAACTATCTGTTGAACAATCATCTATTATAATAATTTCAAAATCTGTGTTAACGCTGTTTAAGGCATTAAAAACCGATGGAAGGTTTCGCTCTAATAGGTGTCTGCCATTATAATTTGGTATAACTACAGCTATACTTTTTCTAGAAGTGGACGCTTTTGTCATTGAACAATTTTGTAGTTTTTATATTCTCCAATTCTCCATTGCCATATATCTTCTATTTTTTGTAATATTTGGCGTCTCAGGCTCATTTTCTTTTTTAAAAGTGTTGGGTCGGCCTGAAACTTCCAATTGCTAACTTCAATTCGCTTTTGCATAACAAGCGGGTGAGTATCTTCAAATTTGATCAGGCGATCAGCATTACCATAATCAAATTGGTGATTTTCAGGAAGATGTTCCTGAATCCAGGAGTCTTCATGATAAAATTTATTAAAATTACGAACCTTATTTCCCAAACCTGCAGGTGGCTGAACCCAGCCATAATGATAAATATAGGCATCTATAGGTTTAACCTTTATTTTTCTGTCATTTTTTCTAAAACCTTGGGCATCCCTATAGGAATGAACTTGTGGGTCAAATTTTAAAACTCTGACCTCGTTTCTGTACCACCGTCTAGAAGATGCAATGAAATCGTAAGAGCCATAAAAATGCAGGTATTTAAATAAAAGGCCTTCCACATTTTTATTGCCCAAATTTTCTTCCATCGCCTTTTTTATCACAGCAAGATAATTTTCATGGACGCATTCATCACCTTGGATATAAAAAGCCCAATCGGTATCCTTTGATATAGCAGCATACGCTTTATCAGTTTCCTGGGCAAATGTTTTTCCACCTTCGCGTATGCTTTCATCCCAAATGGTATGAATGATTTTTATTTTTGGAGAAGCGATACTTTCAATGAGTTCCTGTGTATTGTCTTCAGAGTTGCCAAGGGCTATTACAAACTCATCACATATAGGTAAAATTGAAAGAATTGCCTGTACAATAGGGTAGTCATTTTTAACGGCATTACGAATGAATGAAAAACCTGTAACTTTCATTAAATGAGATATGAGATGTTAGATATGAGATATGAGATATGAGATATGAGATATGAGATTTGAGATTTGAGATTTTACAATTTAGATACGCAAAGTTAATAAAAACCCAAACTTTGTAATATGGAATAAAAACACCTTTTTTGTATCATGCAGTTACCCCTGATTAAAAATCCAATTCAGCTTGGAGACTTTAAAAAATTAGCCAGAGATTTGACTTTGGTTGAGAATGATTTGGCAGGTTCTGAAGATTTGCTGAAAGAGCTCCGAACTTCAGATACTCCTGTTATAGGTATTACCGGGCCTCCCGGAGCTGGGAAAAGTACCCTGGTTAACGCCATAATCAACTATTTAAGTTCTCAAGGTAAAAGCATAGCAGTTCTCGCTATTGATCCAACATCACCATTTAATTTGGGTTCTTTACTTGGCGACCGCGTCAGGATGTCTGAACAGTTTAATAAGCCTAACGTGTTTATCCGTTCTCTTGCAACCCGTGGATCATTAGGGGGCTTATCAGGAAAAACAATTGAGATGACGGATGTACTTAAATCGTCGGGCTTTGATTATATCTTGGTTGAAACGGTTGGTGTGGGGCAATCGGAAGTTGAGATTGCTGGTCTGGCAGATATTAGTGTGGTGGTATTGGTTCCAGAGTCTGGCGATGAAATTCAGAGCATGAAGTCGGGATTGATGGAAATTGCCGATATTTTTGTGGTGAATAAGTCGGATCGTGAGGGTGCTGAGGCATTTGCCAATAATCTAAAGAAACTTGTACATCAACGAACAGAGATTATCCCGGTTATCAATACCATTGCTGATAAGGCGGCAGGTGTTGATGAGCTAATGCAGGTTATCCAAGATCAGCCTTTTAAGAATAATAGCCGTCGTGCTTATCTGCTTGCCGAAAAGGCCTGGAAGCTTATCCAGCATGAAAAAATGAAAAATATCAGCAGAATAAAGCTCCATGAAGAAATTAGTGTTGCTTCAGTTGACCCTTCATTTAATTTATATCGTTTTGTTGACAGGATCCTCGGTGGTATTAAGAATTCATGATTTCTTCAATTTCTTCTGTCTCAATTGGGATATTGGCCATCAGATCGATATTCCCATTTTTAGTTAATAGAATATCATTTTCCAAGCGGATTCCTAATCCCTCTTTTTGAATATAAATCCCTGGTTCACAAGTCAAGATATTGCCTTCTTCAAATGGCTTGTACCTGCTTGCAAAATCATGTACATCCAATCCAAGGTGATGTGAGGTGCCATGCATAAAAAACTTTTTATAAAGAGGTATTTTGCTGTCTTGTTTTGCAACATCATGCTTGTCAAGTAATCCTAGTTTAATCAGTTCAGATTCAACCACTTTTCCAACTTCAGTATGATATTCATTCCAGATTGTTCCTGGTAAAAGCATTTTCTGGGCTTCTTTCATAATGTGAAGAACAGAATGATAAACATCTTTTTGTCTTTTAGTGAAACGGCCATTTACTGGAACTGAGCGACTGAGATCAGCATTGTAATTTGCATATTCTGCACCAAAGTCGAATAGTATCACATCGCCGTCTTTAAATAGCTGGTTATTATCATTATAATGTAGAATATTGGCATTTTTACCTGAGGCAATGATTGGATTATAGGCATGCCCGGTTGCTCGCTGACGTATAAATTCATGGATTATCTCTGCTTCGATCTCATATTCTGCTATTCCAGGTTTAATAAATTTAAGTATGCGGTTAAAGGCATCCCTAGTAATGTTGCAAGCTTTCTGGGTTAACTCAATTTCAATTTCAGATTTTATTGGCCTGAGGTCACGTAAAATTGGCGCTGCACGCTCATAGCGATGTAAGGGATAAAGATTCTTTAACTTTTCAATGAAACGGATATCGCGATAAGGTACCTGATGTGCGTACCTGTCATTCTCGTTGGTGTTTAAAAAAATTATTTCGGCATAGTTAATAATGGAGGGTAATATATTCCAGAATTCATCTACCCAATAGATATTTTCTATTCCAGAAACCTTTTTTGCCTCCTGAATAGTCAGTTTATGGCCTTCCCAAATGGCGATATGTTCGCTTGTTTGTCTTAAAAATAGTACTTCTTTGTATTGTGGGTTAGGGCAATCAGGAAATAAAATTAAAATACTTTGCTCCTGATCTATTCCGCTTAAATAGAAAAGATCAGGATTTTGTTTGAATGTAAAAGATTGATCTCCACTTCTTGGAAATTCGTCATTAGATTGGAATATAGCTATAGAGCCATTGGGAAGCCTTTTTTTGAAATTTTCTCGGTTTAATTTGAATAGCTGATTAGATATGATTGGATATTTCATAATGGTAATAGTTAAATTTTGACCGGATTAAAATAGTTTATCCTATAAATTTGTTAAATAAAATGACTGGAACGGTGTCTGATTATTTGCACAAGTCAAACTTATGACTATTTTTGTGTAAATTATACTGACAAAATTTGTTAACCTTTAAATTAACTATTATGAATTATTCTACAATTAAGAAAGCCTTTGTGTTTTCATTAGTAGCGATGCTGGCCCTCGTAGAGGTTTCTCTGGCGCAAACCGCTACGAGCTCTTCGGCCAAAATTTTTGGTGGAAGAGGACAGTATAGAACTTGGAATATAGGTGTCAATGCTGGAGTATTAGAACCAATTGTTAAAATTGGTGGTACTAATGATTTTACTAACTGGAGCCCATCATTAGGTTATGGAGCAACATTAAGAAAGCAACTTGGCCATGCATTTGGTCTTGAGTTGGGATTCCAAAGTGGAAAACTTACCTATGATAATGGTGGTGCTACTATCAATTTAGGTTCTGGTGCTCGTACAGACGGAGTTACTCAAATCAGTTCTGCTGTAAGTATTGTGGGAATTGCGAATGTAGCTACTGTTGATTTCCTTAAAAGAGAAAATGCAATAAACTTTATCGTTAAAGCTGGTTTTGGACAAGCTGCATACCACTGGCTTGAAATAAATCCTAATGCAACTCCAGCTAAAGGTACTTATGGTCCTAATCGTGACCGTAACAATATCAGAAATGAGTTCATTCCAGTTGGTCTTGGTGTTAAATTCAAGGTTTCTGAAGGTGTTAACTTTGATTTAGGTTACACAATGAATTTCATTGATGCTGATGATCTTGATGGTACTAAAGGAAAAGGGTTCACAAAAGATAAATGGTCATATAAATCAGCTGGTTTAGAATTCTCTTTAGGTTCTAAAGCTAAGCCAAACTTGGATTGGGTTAATCCTTTAGCCTTGATGTATGATGAATTGAAAGATGTTACATTACGTCAAGAACTTGAAGCATTAAAAGGTCGTGTTTCTGCACTAGAAGCTGCTGATTTATTAAAAGATTCAGATGGTGACGGTGTTGCTGATAAATTAGACAAATGCCCTAACACTGAGGCGGGAATTAAAGTTGATGGTTCTGGTTGTCCTTTAGATGTTGATGCTGACGGTGTTCCTGATTCAAAAGATGCATGTCCTACTGTTAAAGGTACTGCTGCTCTGAACGGATGTCCTGAGTTTGTAGGTGGTTCTTCAATTGCTATCCAATTCGAATTCAATTCTTCGGTTTTGAAAACTAATGCGTACCCAATATTAGACAAATTATCTTCTGATTTAAAAGCAAATTCATCTACTTCTGTTCAGTTAGATGGCCATGCTTCAGCTGAAGGTACTGACGAATACAACATGTCTTTATCAAGAGACAGAGCTAACTCAGTAAAAACTTATTTAGTTAATTCTGGAATCGCTGCAGGTAGAATTGCTGCAACTGCATACGGTGAAAGCCGTCCACTTGCTTCAAACTCTACTGAAGCAGGACGTACTGAAAATCGTCGTGTTGAATTCAAACAACAATAAACAATATTGTATATAAGCAAATTGTAAAAAAGAGTCCCGATTATTCGGGACTCTTTTTTTATTTAATAATTTTAGCATTATGTATTTTTTTAGAAAGAACGATCCGAGCAGACCAAAGAATGTTAATCTGAAGATCATGCACATCATAAATACCACGGCAATAATTATGTTCTTAGCTGGGATTTTTTATAAGCTGCTTGAATGGTATGTCTTTTGATTTTTTTAAACTCTTTTGATCATACCAAACTAAATTCATGAAATCCATCATCTTTACTGAAAAAGCACCGGCTCCCATCGGTCCGTATAGCCAGGCTGTACAAACTGGAAATATGCTCTTTATTTCTGGGCAGATCCCAATTGATCCTGAAACTAATGAGCTCATAAGCGGTACTATCAAAGATGAAGCTGAACAGGTTATGCAAAATCTTGGCGCGCTCCTGCTGCAAGCTGGGTTCTCATTCGAGCATGTGGTTAAAACCACGATTTTTTTAAGTGAAATGAATCATTTTGGCGATGTTAATGAAGTTTATGGCTCCTATTTTAAATCTGATTATCCAGCCAGAGAAACTGTGGCCGTACTGGGTTTACCCAAAAATGTAAATGTTGAGATCTCTTTAATTGCTGTTAAAGCCTGAACTTGAAAGCAGGTATACTTAAATATTTTATTGCTGCATTTTTTGCGGTAGTAGTTTGGGGTTTTTTCTCAATCCCTCTACGAATGCTCCAAGATTATCCATCTGAACAAATTTTATATTATCGCATTTTTACTTCCCTGTTATTGACATGGGCATATATTCTTCTTTTCAGAAAAAGTCATATCAAATCAGATATTGAATACATTCAAAAGGAAGAGATATATAGTGTTAAGAAGATCATTTGGCTTAGTCTACTTGCCGGATTATTGATAACCGGAAATTGGTTCACTTACATTTACGTGGTGAACAATGTTAGTCTTAAATCTGCAGCATTCGCATACATGGTTTGTCCTCTGATCACTGCATTAGGTGGTTTCTTGATCCTGAAAGAGAAGCTTTCTACATTGAAGCTGATTGCTTTGGGATTTGCATTGGTAAGTATTGTAATCCTTGCTCAAGGTTCTTTGAGAGATGTATTATGGTCTGTATTGGTAGCGGCACTTTACAGCTTTTATCTGATTATACAAAGAGTAATGGTTCGAATTGATAAGTTTAATATGCTTGGCTTACATCTTCTTATTGCAGCACTATTGATGCTTCCTTTTTTCCTTTCTGATTTTGATTTTTTGCCCTCTGATCCTAATTTCTGGATAACTATCGTAGTAATTTCTGTTTTCTTTACAATTATTCCACTTTTTTTAAGCCTTTATGCTCTGATAGGTATGCCTTCATCCACACTGGGTATTATCATATATATAAATCCTATTGTTGCTTTTGCAGTCGCATTTTTCTATTTTCACGAAGAAATTAGCATATATCAGGTATATTCATATCTGCTCTTGCTGGCGGCGGTCGTAGTCTTTAATTGGGCTACGATTAAAGAAATTTTATTTAAAAAGCCGGCCAATAAAAAGCCGGTCATTATCCCTTAATTGGATTGGCAGAACAGATTTTAAAAACCCCTGTTGAGTATTTGAAAGGTATAGGTTCGCAGCGTGCTGAGATCCTTAAAAAAGACCTTGAGATATTTACCTATGCTGATTTTCTGCAACATTATCCATTCCGCTACATTGACCGTACCCGCTTCTATAAGATTAGAGAGCTTAATCCAGATCTGCCTGCTATACAGATTCTTGGGCGTATCGTTTCAAAAGAAATTATTGGTGATAAACATGTAAAAAGGCTTGTTGCCCTTTTTAAGGATGATACTGGCAGTATGGAACTGGTATGGTTTCAAAGTATTCGTTGGATTGATAAGATTATTCAGCCTGGGGCAGTTTTTATTGTATTTGGGAAGCCGACACTTTTTAACGGACATTTTTCTATTTCTCACCCAGAGTTGGAGGCCTATCAGCCAAATGCAGTAAGCCAGGGAAATTTAACTCTTCAGCCAGTATATAGTTCTACCGAGAAACTCAAGCAATTCAATCTGGATAGTAAAGGAATTCAGCGTGCTCAGGCAACTCTTATCGATCAAGTGATTAGGCAGGTAGAAGAAACTCTTCCTGTATATATCATGCAAAAGCATGAACTGATCAGCAGGCAGAAAGCGCTGTATACTATTCATTTTCCGGAGCATGTAGAAGCACTGAGAGAGGCTCAAAAACGACTTAAATTTGAAGAGCTTTTTTTTATCCAATTAAAGCTTCTCAGGACTAAAGTATTACGGACGCAAAAATTCAAAGGTTCAGTTTTTAATAATGTTGGCGATAATTTCAACACTTTCTATTCAGAAAAATTACCTTTTGAGCTAACTGTTGCTCAGAAGCGTGTTATCAAAGAAATTCGGCAGGATACTCAACGGGGGGTACAAATGAACCGCTTGCTTCAGGGGGATGTTGGTAGCGGGAAAACTGTGGTCGCTTTGATGATCATGCTTCTGGCTATTGATAATGGATTTCAGGCTTGCATCATGGCCCCAACAGAAATCCTGGCACAACAGCATTATTTTTCAATTAAAAGCCTTCTAGGAGATGATTTTATAAGTGTTGAAATACTTACAGGCTCTACTCCAAAAAAGACTAGGAGGGCACTGCATGAGCGTCTGGAGAGCGGTCAATTGAATATACTAGTTGGTACTCATGCTTTGATTGAAGATGTGGTACAATTTCAGAACCTTGGGCTTGTGGTTATCGATGAACAACATCGTTTTGGAGTAGAACAGCGGGCGCGTTTATGGAGAAAGAATGTTATTCCTCCGCATGTTTTGGTTATGACGGCAACCCCAATTCCACGTACGTTGGCCATGACACTATACGGCGATCTGGATATTTCAGTGATCGATGAACTTCCTGCAGGAAGAAAACCCATAAAAACGGTTCACTTATATCATAGTCAGCGGTTAAGGATGTTTGGTTTCATGCGCGAAGAAATAGCTAAAGGCCGACAGGTTTATATTGTGTATCCCTTGATTAAGGAAAGTGAAAAACTTGATCTTTTATATCTTGAAGCAGGTATTGAAGCAATATCCATTGAGTTTCCTCTCCCTGAATATCGGATCAGTATTGTACATGGTAAATTGGCTGCAAAAGATAAGGCTGCCGAAATGCAGCGTTTTGTTAAGGGTGAAACTCAGATCATGGTAGCCACAACAGTAATCGAAGTAGGAGTTAACGTTCCAAATGCGAGCGTCATGATTATTGAAAACGCAGAGCGGTTTGGAATATCGCAATTGCACCAGTTACGTGGCAGAGTTGGCCGTGGAGCTGAGCAATCTTTTTGTATATTGATGTCGGGTATGAAGCTTAGCTCTGATGCAAAAATTCGTTTAGACACAATGGTTCGTACCAATGACGGATTCGAGATTGCTGAAATAGATCTTCAGCTTCGCGGACCTGGAAATATCGAAGGAACACAGCAGAGCGGTGTTCTTGATCTTAAATTAGCTGATCTTGCTACCGATCAGCAATTATTGGCAGAGGCCAGAAAAACTGTTATTTATATCCTTGATGATGATCCTGAATTGATGAATGAAGACAATCGTATTCTGAGACAGTATTTTGAGACAAAATCAGGCGGCATAAGTTGGGATAAAATATCCTGAACAAATTGATCTATCTTATCGATCAATAGGGTGCTAAATAGGTAGATTTCGGTAATTAACATTATATCTGAATGGGTGATTTTAAGTCAGAAGCAGTTAAAACTGATCCGTATATAGCGATGCGCTTTCCGGAGTTCCGCTCGTACATCGTGATGCGGTTTCTCTTCACCTTTGCTTATCAGGTTCAGGCAGTTGTGATAGGCTGGCATATCTATCAGCTAACCAAGGATCCCTTATCATTGGGTCTGATTGGTCTGGCTGAAGCCATTCCTGCTATTATGGTGACTCTTTATGGTGGTTATATTGCCGATAAATCAGATAAGAAAAAACTTTTGATTTGGATCATTGGCTCTATGCTTTGCTGTTCGGCAGTACTTACTGTTATCACTACCGATGATGTATTGAGGTTGATTGGACAAACACCGGTGATTATCATCATTTATGTAATGATATTTTTTATTGGTATTACCCGTGGTTTTTATTCGCCAACATCCTTTGCATTAATGGCACAGATTATTCCTAAAGAACATTATGTAAACTCGTCTACCTGGAACAGTGGTAGCTGGCAAACAGCATCTATCGTGGGCCCTGCTATTGGTGGTTTGTTCTATGCTTTCAGCGGAATAACAGCCTGTTTTGTTGTGATTGTTATATTTCTTGCCCTTGCTCTTGGATGTATCATATTTTTCGTTAAAAATTATCCAGCCTATTTTGTGCCTAAAGAAAACATTTTTAAAAGCTTGTCGGAGGGTATCCAATTTGTTTTTAAAAGCAGAATGATCCTTGGGGCATTAAGTCTTGATATGTTTTCGGTATTTTTTGGTGGTGCTTTAGCGCTGATGCCAATTTTTGCTCATGATATTTTGAAGGTAGGTGCCGAGGGTCTTGGCTTTATGCGTGCAGCACCTGCACTTGGGGCGCTGCTCACCATGTTTATTTTGGCAAAATATCCGCCAATGAATAAACCCTGGAGAAATCTTTTGTTAGCGGTTGCAGGATTTGGAATTTCGATCATTTGCTTCGGACTTTCCAGAAATTTTTATCTCACGCTACTGTGTTTATTTTTTGAGGGCGCTTTTGATAGTGTCAGCGTGATTATTCGCTCTACCATTTTACAGATACTCACACCAGAAGAGATGCGTGGAAGAGTATCAGCAGTGAATGGAATCTTTATCAATTCTTCTAATGAAATTGGCGCATTTGAGTCGGGAGCTACCGCAAGGCTGATGGGAACTATACCATCGGTCATCTTTGGAGGAAGTATGACTATCATGATCGTTATTTTTACCTATTTCAAAACCAAAAGACTTGTCCCTTTAAGCTTAAAACAGATAAACAATCATTAAATTTGTTTGTTTCTTCCGCCTATAAGGTATATTATTGACCCCAGAAATGGTGCGATCAGGATGACGATCAGCCACAATAACTTCGTGTTTGTTGGCAAATTACTTCTGAGTAAATCTAGCAAGGTATACACTATCAAAACAAACCAAACGATACCCATAAGGAAGCGCAAAATGCCTCCGATAAATAGAATTATTATTAATGTGCTCATAGTGCTTTTTGTTTACGGCCCCAGAAAAGATAGACAATGGCTCCCAAATATGGGGCTATCAGAATAAACAGTATCCAGAGATTTTTTTTAGTATTAGTCAGATTTTTTGATCTTAGGGTATCAAATATCGCAAATGGAATGATCAAAAGAAGTGCAATCAAGGCAAAAGCGATCATGATGGTTTCCCGTAGACTAATGTTAATATTTAGTAATGTGCACGTCATCGTTATTAAATTTAATTAAAAATTTACACTTAAAATGATAATTTCTCACCTATCTGCTGACGCCACATGGCAAAATACAATCCTTTTTCGGCAAGTAACTCATCATGTTTACCTGCTTCGATAATTTTGCCTTTTTCAAGAACAAAGATCTTATCGGCATGC